>JBLMWY010000233.1:0-11531 GCA_050257475.1 Bdellovibrio bacteriovorus | reverse complement strand
ACGCGGACTTGTCCAGGTTTGAGCTGTCCTTCTTCGCGCTGTCTTCGAGCAACGCTTGCTGACGAATCACCCCTCTCGTTATCGTGACCGAGAGCATGGCCGCCTCAGGATGGTCTTGATCCTTGACCTCGGTAAAGACCGCGCGATTCGGCAGCACCTGCCAGTGCTCCGGCACCTCCCCCAGCCACCGCACGCCGGAGTCCTTGTACTTGGGATAGGGCTTGAGTCCGTCGATCATGGGACCAGCAACAGACCAGGCACGGCCTCGAAATGTGCATCCCTGGTATAGACCGGCAGGCCGTGGCGCTTGGCGACGGCGGCGATCCAGATGGCGTTGGTGGGCATCGGCGTCCCGGCCTGCTTCAGCGCCAGGACGATCACGGCATAGAAGTCCGCGGTCTCCTCATCGATGGTCAGGAGGCGGACCCGGGCCGAGTCGAGGAACAGGCCAAGCTCGGATCGCTTCTGTGCCTCCCGAGTCCCCGCGCGCAATCCGACCAGCAGCTCGCCGAGACTCACGACGGAGAAGCCCACCTCGTCGAGTCGTTGCAGGCGGTCCACCACGTCGGGATCGCCGCGCATGGCGAGCGAATAGATGTTGGTATCGATCAGCGCACGTCGCATGACCAGAGCTCCGGGTCCACCTCGCGCTGCGCCTCGACCGCCCCCTGGATCTCGCCATATTCCTCCGCGGTCCAGCGGCCAAAGAGCTGGTCCAGGTCGTGGTGGCGGGCGCTATGGCGGGCCGCCTTCGCGAGTCCGAAGCGTTCCCTCAGCACCTCGAGCACCAGTTGGTTGACGCTCCTGGACTCCTTCTCGGCGACCGCCTTGAGGGCCTGATCCAGGGGCTCGTCGATGCCGCGAATGGTGATGCTCTTCATGGGAGTGCTCGCTTGCCGTCATCGTATGACATCAATGTGCCATGATAGCGTGATCGCGGCGACGGCGTGGGCGTTGGTCATTGGCATGGGTGCTGCGCCATCAGATGCCAGGCCGCGTCCAGTATCGGGCGATGGGCTGGTGTTACCCGCGATGCCCCGGGACCCCTCCCAGCGAATGCACGCCTGAGTCCTTGGGCTCGGGATAGGGTTGCAGCCCGATCATCGTGCGCTCTCGGCGATCACCGAAGGGGGACCGGCGATCTCGATCCCGTCGGCGGCAAAGACCTGCCAGTCTTCTCGGTCGTAGGTAAAGACCCGGCGAACACCGGCAACCAGGGCGGTCGCCGCGTGCCGGGCGTCGTGGATGCGGCGGGCGGTGAGCCGGTGCCGCTCGGCCAGCTCCAGCATCCGTTCCCCGGCGGCAGGGCCTGTATCCAAGACCCGTAGGCGGGAAGGCGCTGCCGTCAGGGCACGCACGGCCGCTGCCGCTTCGTCCGGCTGGTGCGGGGGGAGGGCGCCAACCCAGGTCAGCGCGGCGTATACCTCGGCCAGAACACCCACGGAGGTACGGGCGGCAAGCTCGCCGCGGCGGGCTGCTTCCACGATGCCCCGGGCTTCGGCGTGGCGCGGATCCCCGGCGAGCAGGGCGCCGATAAAGAGTCCGGCATCGAGGAAGGTCGGCTCACCGGGGTTCATAGATGGCATCCTTCCAGCCCGGCGGTACCCGGCCGCTGAGCACCGGGAGCGGCGGGGGCTCAACCGCGGGTGGCTCTTGGGCGGCCTTGGCGCGCTGCCGCAGGAAGGCGGCGAAGTCCAGCACCTCGGCCTGTTGCTCTGGGGCCAGCTCGTGCAAGGTTTCGAGTATCTGCTCGGCTATGGTCATGCTTGGTCCTCCATTGCTCACGCGGTTATGGGTTCACCAAGAGGCGATCCACCCAGTGAGCAATGCCCGGAGCTGGGTTCCCCATAGTGTTGCCTCGGCGAACTATGGCGCGGCACCCGATGCATATTAAAGGCGATGCGTAGCAGGGGCCCCCGGATCATTGCGGGCTGGCCCCGATGATCTCGCTCAAAAGCCCCTCCGTCTCCCGCTCCAGGGCCAGGATGTCGGCCCGGATCTCCTCCAGGGTGCGCAGGGGTTTCGGTTTGTAGAAATAGCGGGTGAAGCTGATCTCGTAGCCGATCCGGACGCTCTCCGGGACGTACCAGGCGTCCGGGGCGTGGGGCAGGACCTCGCGCTCCAGGAAGGCGCGGAGGCCGCCGGGCTCCAGCAGCGGGATCTGCTCGGTGTCGCGCAGCTCCGGGTCGGGCTCAAACTCTATGATGGTTCCATCCGCGAGATCGTAGGATGGGCAAAGCGCAGCGTGCCCATCGTCGGCGCTCAATGGTGGGCACGGCCTATCGGCCTTTGCCCACCCTACGGCTCTGCCGGCAATGGGCACGGCGCCCCCAAGGTCCGAGCCAGCCTGCGACGCTTGAGCGGGCGCCTTTGCCCATCCTACAGTCCGGCCGCGGACCTCGAACAGCCCTCGGATGGCGTCGGCTACAACGCCGCGTTTGTGGATCTTCCTGATCACCGGCGGGGCGTCTTCGGCCCGCTCGCCGCTCTCCTTGAGGGTCTTGATCTCCTTCGGCGTGTAGGCGCGGGCGGGGTCGATGCCCTTGCTGCGCAGTGGGCGCTCGACCGTGACCTTCCAGTAGCCGAAGGCGGCGTTGGGGAAGATCTTGCTCTGCTCGGTCTCCTTGAAGGCCAGGAAGGTGTCGCAGATGCGCCGGATGTCCTCCTCGGAAAGCTCGCAGTTCTTCTTGCCGAGGTTCTTGCGCAGGGGCCTGTACCACTGGGTGGCGTCGATGAGCTGCACCTGGCCCCGGCGGTGCTCGGGTTTGCGGTTGGTCAGCACCCAGATGTAGGTCGCGATGCCGGTGTTGTAGAACATGTTGAGCGGCAGGGCGACGATGGCCTCCAGCCAGTCGTTCTCGATGATCCAGCGGCGGATGTTGCTCTCGCCCTGGCCGGCATCGCCGGTGAAGAGCGAGCTGCCGTTGTGCACCTCCGCGATGCGGCTCCCCAGGGGGGTGGCCCGCTTCATCTTGGAGACCAGGTTGGCCAGGAAGAGCATCTGGCCGTCGCTGGAGCGGGTGATGAGCGAATACTCGGGGTCGCCCGCGTGCGCGATGAGGAAGCGCGGGTCTTTGACGCCTCCTTTGCCACCCAAACGTTCGAGATCCGACTTCCAGCTCTTGCCGTATGGCGGGTTGGAGAGCATGAAGTCGAACTCCCGGGACGGGAAGGCGTCGTTGGCGAGCGTCGAGTGCTCGGGCCCGCCGACGATGTTGTCCGCCTGCTCGCCCTCGCCCTTGAGCAGCAGGTCGGCCTTGCAGATGGCGTAGGTCTCGGCGTTGATCTCCTGGCCGTAGAGGTGGATCTCCACCTGCTTGCCATGGGCCCGCGCCAGTCCCTTCAGGGTCTCCTCCGCGACCGTGAGCATGCCGCCGGTGCCGCAGGCCCCGTCATAGAGGAGGTAGGTGCCGGACTCGATGCGCTCGGCGATGGGCAGGAACATGAGGTTGGCCATGAGCTTGACCGCGTCGCGGGGCGTCCAGTGCTCGCCGGCCTCCTCGTTGTTCTCCTCGTTGAAGCGGCGCACCAGCTCCTCGAAGACCAGGGTGCCCATGGCATGGTTGTCGACCCCTGGGTGCCGCACCGAGCCGTCACCGTTCAAGACGGGGTTCGGGCTCAGATTGATGTCCGGCGAGAGGAAGCGCTCGATCAGGGTGCCCAGGGCGTCGGCCTTCGAGAGGCGCGGGATCTGGTTGCGGAACTCGAAGTTGTCCAGGATCTCCTGGACATTGGGGGAGAAGCCGTCCAGGTAGGCCTCGAAATCGGCCTTGAGCTGCTGGCGGCTGGCGCGCGACCGCAGGTCTCGGAGGGTGAACCTGGATGTGTTGTAGAAGGCCTGGCCGGCCGCCTGGCGCAGGGCCGGGTCCTGGTGGACGATCCCCGCCCGGTCGAGCGCCGCCTTCATGTCGAGCACGGCCGGCTTGGTGGGCTCCAGCACGGCATCGAGGCGGCGCAGCACGGTCATGGGCAGGATCACGTCCCGGTACTTGCCGCGGACATAGAGGTCCCGCAGGACATCGTCGGCGATGCCCCAGATGAAGTTGGCGATCCAAGTGAGCTGGCTCGGTTCCATGGGGTTCCGGTTGGGATTCGGGAGGTCGTCGAACGTCTGGGCGCGACCCGTCGGGCCGGCAGGCGGCTCGCAGTTTCGCCAGCCAACGGGTGGGTGGCAACTCGCGTTGGCCGGTCGCGGGGGATCGGACAAGGTGCCTGGCTCGCGCCAGGTGGGCTCCCGACGCCTCGCGCCCAACAGATGTGCCTGTGGAGCGAGGCGCCGCTGAGACTCTACAATGAATACGCACCGAGGCACCGCCCACCCGGGCTCACTCCGCGGCCCCAAAACGAGAAACTGACCATGAACCTCACCCATGACGCCCGCCCCCGCCTCCTGATCGGAATCGCCCTGGCCGCGCTGATGGCGGCCACCCGGGGCCAGCAGTTTGCGCCCCTGGGGCAGCACCTGCCGGATGCCTCACTGGCCGTCTTCTTTCTCGCCGGCTTTTATCTGCCCCGGTTTTGGGGCTTCATGGTCCTGTTTGCCTTCGCCACCCTGATCGATCTGACCGCCATCGGCTGGGGCGGGGTGAGCGGCTACTGCCTCACCCCGGCCTATTGGCTGCTGGTGCCGGCCTATGGGTCCCTGTGGGCCGCGGGGCGCTGGTATGCGGGGCGGCATCGGGAGTCTGCCTCGACGCTGCCGGTGCTCGGGGTTGCCCTGCTGGCCGGGGGGCTCGCGGCCGAGCTGTTTGCCAGCGGCGGCTTCTACCTGTTCTCCGGCCGCTTCGCGGACCTGAGCCTGGTCGGGTTTGCCCACAGCCTGATGGACTATCTGCCCGGGACCCTGCTCGCCCTTCTGCTGTATGTGGGGCTGGCGGCCCTGGTGCATCGCTCCTTGCTGCCCAGGGGCTCGCTGGGTCGCGTCTCCCGGTGAGCGATCAGCCGGCGGAGGACGCCGCCCGGGAGCGTCATCGCCGGCGCATGGAGCGCCACAAGGCGATCGTCGATGCCCGGGTGGCCCAAGCCCAGATCGATCGCGGTGTGCTGGTGGTCAACACCGGCAACGGTAAGGGCAAGAGCTCCTCGGCCTTCGGCATGGTGGCCCGGGCCCTGGGTCACGGGATGCGGGTGGCCGTGGTGCAGTTCATCAAGGGCAGCTTCGCCACCGGCGAGGAGGCCTTCTTCCGCCGCCAGCCGGGTCTTGAGTACCACGTGATGGGCGAGGGCTTCACCTGGGAGACCCAGGACGCCGAGCGGGACCGGCGGGCGGCCCTGGCGGCCTGGGACCTGGCCGCCGGCCTGCTGCTGAACCCCGAGATCCAACTGGTGGTGCTGGACGAGCTCAACATCGCCCTCAAGCTGGGCCTGGTGCCCCTGGATGGGGTGCTGGCCGCCCTGCAGGCCCGCCCGGCCCATCAGCATGTGGTCATCACCGGCCGCGGCGCCCCCAAGGAGCTGATCGAGATCGCCGATACGGTGACCGAGATGCGCCCCCTCAAGCATGCCTTCGATGCAGGGATCCAGGCCCAGAAGGGCATTGAATTGTGAGGTCCCGCGCCGGGGGGCCGCGGTCTTGACCCAGTCACCCCCAGCCCTGTCTCCCTGAACCCTGTCCGCGGGGACGGATTGTCCGATCCCTAGGGCCCCCTGTCCCAAATCAAAAGAACCGGAGTCGCCGATGTCGTACCTGAAGCCGATTCTCACCGCCCTGCTCGTGTGGTTGGTCTTGCCCTGCCAAGTCCAGGCGGAGGCCCAGATCTACGGCAACGTCCATGTCTCCCTCGACTATGTGGACGCGGACGCCGACGCGAGCTGGTATCGCCCGGCCCCGGGCGGGCCCTACTTCGACTTTCAGGGATTTGTCGACGCCGCCAATCAGGTCCTGGCCGACTCCGGCTATGTGGGTCTGCCAGGGCCCGAGGGCATCAACACGGCCATCGGCGACGTGATGTTCGGTACCGTCCCTTTCGAATCCCTGAGTCCCGAGGTCCAGGCGGGGATCCTGAAGGCCCTGGACGACAACCTGACACCCGGTCTCCCCTTCCGCGGCTGGGGCCTCAATGCCAACGACCGGGCCTCCAGGCTGGGGGTTCGGGGCAGTGAGGACCTGGGCGGTGGCCTCAAGGCCGTCTACCAGGTCGAGATCGAGCTCGCGATGGCGAACGTGAACGACCATATCGCCGACGGCGACCCGGATCGCTTCCGGATGAGCAACACCTTCGCCGGTCTGGAGGGAGACTGGGGTCGGCTCTTGATGGGCCGGCATGACACCCCGGTCAAGATGTCCACGGAGCGGCTGGACCTGTTCGCCGACACCCTGGCGGACGACAGGCAGACGCCGGGCTTCCTCGACCTGCGCACGGACAACACCCTGCTCTACATCTCGCCGTCCCTGTGGGGCATCCAGGTCAGCGCCGCCCTGGTCCCCAGCGGCGGCGCCACCACCCTGGGGGTGCGCGACAGCCGGGCCGATGGGATCGCGGACGGCTGGTCGGCGGCGGCCGTGTATCTGGCGGGGCCCTTCCAGGCCTCGCTCGGCTATCAGCAGCTTTCGCGGCCCCTGTGGCAGTGGCAGGACGGGCTCTACGATCTGTCCCACGGGGTGCTGGCGAGCGAGGAGACCCTGTGGCGGTTCGGGCTCGGGCTGCTCGACTGGCACGGGTTCGACCTGACGGCCATCTACGAATCCCGCAGCAAGGTGCTCGGCCAGCCCGACAACGGCGGGGTGGAGCTGTGGCAGGTGCAGGGTGGCTACCGCTTCGGCGCGACCCGGCTCAAGGCCATGTTCGGACAGGCCCTGACCGGCGACTGCGTGGATCCGGAGGACCTGGGTTTCCGCTTCGGCTGCGCCCCGGGGGTGGTGGCCGCCACCTTCGGCGAGGCCATGGGGATCTTCGCCGAGGGGGGCGACAAGTCCACCTGGGCCCTGGGGCTGGATCACCACTTCAGCCGCCGCTCCCAGGTCTATGCCCTCTACGTGGCCCTCGACGACGAGCGGCCGGCTGCCGACTGGTCCGGCTTCTCGCTCGGCATGCGGCACTGGTTCTGACGGGTGGCCCCGTCCCCGGACCTGGGCAGGGCGTGCGGGGACGGAGGGCCGGGCGAGGTCTACAATGCGGACACCCAGGCCGCCGTCCGGAGTCCGCCAAGGTGCTCGATTCTCCAGGTCCCGACAGATCGCAATCCGAGGCCCGTCACATCCGGTTAGTGGAGGGGGTGCCTCCGACCCCGGGCGCACCGGGCCTTGAGGTCGGGCCCGAGGCGCGACCCAAGAAGGACAAGGAGCGGCGCAAGGGGACAAAGTCGTCCGGCGCAAGCGCCGGCGAGGCGCGCAAGGGCAAGGGTCACCCCAAGAAGGTCAAGGCCACCAAGCGCCTCGCCGCCGAGCTCCAGGGGCTGGGCGGGGCCCTGGTGCAGTTGCGCAGCCGCCTCACCGATCTCCATTCGGTTCAGCTCGATCACGCTGAATCCAACGCCGCGCTCGCTCGGCGGGTCGAGGCCCTGGACGGGCGCTCGGCCTCAGAGCGCGAGCGCGGTGAGCGGCTGGCGCGGCGTCTCGACCAACTGGCCGCCACGGTGGAGGGGCTGGCATCACGGATCGACCAGGGCGTGCCGCCGCATCCGATGCTGGAGGGCCTGGCGGTGCGGGTCGCCCGGGCCGAGTCGGCCCTCACGGTGCTCCAGGACCAGCCCGACCCGGCCGAGACGGCGGATCGGGTGCTCGGGGAGGTCGAGGGCCGGATGGCGGCCCTGCGGGTCATCCTGGACGCCCAGGCCGGGCGCCTGGAGCGGCTGGAGCAGGACGTCCGGGTCCCTCCCCACACCCCCGACCCATCTGTGGAGCGGCCTTGGCGCCTGCCCCTGGAGGCCCTGAGCCGCGACCTGGACGGTCGGATCCAGGCACTCAACCAGGGGCTGACCAGCGAGGTGCGTCGGGGGCGGCAGGAGGCCCGGCAGGGCGATGAGGGGATTCGCTCCTGGACCCAGGAGCGGCTTGCGCATCTGCACCGGCGTCATGCCCGCGCCCTTGGTCTGGCGGCTGTCCTGGTCGGCGTCGTGGCCGCCGCCCTGGTGGCCGTCGGATGGTGGGGCACCGACCGGCTCCTGGCCGCTAGCACCGATCGGCTGCGGGCCCTCGAGCAGCGGTTCACGCTCGCCCCCGAGGCCGAGCCGGCCGTCGCGCCCTGGGTCTCGCAGGACATCCTGGAGCGAATGCGTCACCTGGAGTCGGGTGCCCTGGAGGGCAGCCGGGAGCTGGCGGCGACCCGCCAGGTCGCCGAGGGGGTCAGGGGCCAACTCGCCATGCTTTCCGACGGACAACAGGACCTGGTCGAGCGGCTCGAGCGCCTGCGCCAGGATCTCTCCACGGCGGACAAGGGTCTGGCCGTCCTCGGCGAGCGGGTGAGCGGCCTGACCCCTGGCTCACCGGTCCCCAGGGACAAGGCCTCCGCGGAGGGTCCATCCGACCCCTCGGTGCTGGCGGGGCCTGGCTACGCCATCCAACTGGTGGCCTACCATGGGCGGGCGCCCATCGGTCCCTTCGTCGAGCGTTTCGGGATCGGGGACCGGGCCAGGATCAGCGAGATCCGCATCGCCGGCCGGCCCGCCTATGCGGTTCTGTTGGGGCCTTACGGGAGCGAATCCGAGGCCAGGGAGGCCATCGGCGCGCTCTCCCCTGGGCTCCGGTCCCTCGAGCCCTGGGTGCGGCGCTTGCCCGCAGGGGCCCGGCTCCAGCCCTGGAACTAGGACGGCCGCGAGGGCAGGGCCCATCGCTTGCGCTTCCCATCCTAGGCCAGCGCCAGGGCCCGTACCGCCGCCGCCGCGGCCAGGGTGAGGAAGAAGGCCCCGCTCACCTGGTGCAGGCGCCGGATCGGCAGCAGCCTCAGGAGCTTGCAGCCCACCAGCACCCCGAGCGCGGAGGTGGTGAGGAGTGCCAGGGTCGCCCCCAGCCAAACCGGCACGGGTGGCAGGGTGCCGGCCATCCCCGCGACCGCGAGCTGGGTCTTGTCCCCCATCTCGGCCACCAGGAGCAGCAGGAAGGTGCTGGCGAAGACCCCCCGCGCCCCCCGCTCGACGACCGCCTCCTCCCCCTCGGTGTCCTGGCTGTTGCGCAGCGCCAGCAGTCCATAGGCGCCGAACAGCAGGGCCACCCCGCCCGCCAGGAGCCGCTCCGGGATCCACTGGGCAAGGGCGGCGCCAACCGTCACCGCCAGGGTATTGAGCAGCAGGAAGGCGGCCGCGGCACCCGCGAGCACGGGCCCGGATCGGTGGCGCGCCGCCAGGGTCATGCAGACGAGCTGACTCTTGTCGCCCATCTCGGCGAGCAGGACCACCCCGAAGGTGGCGAGGCCCACCGCCGGCCAGCCGCTGAGTGACGTGGTGATCAGGTCCAATGGGTGTACTCCTAGCGGCTCGCCGGCCCCCGTTTCGGGCCGAAACCAGCCCAGGTCGCGACCTTCCAGCGCATCAAGGCGAGGGCCTCGCATCCCGGAGGTCGGGCCCCGGGGCCGAACTGAATCCAGCGCCTGGGTGTGCGGCATCACTCGCGGGCGCGAACACTGGATCCCGGAGATGACGTTTGTCAATCCCCGCCGCAGCACAGGTGTCGGGCCTGCCTGACTACGCTGCCTGGGCTACAAGCCCCTCACGTGGGAAACGGAACCGATACATGGCGCGCCTAGCCCAGATGCATGGGCCTGGGTGGGCCGGGCCCCTGGCGAGTGGCCTAACGTCTGGTGGCGTTCCTGGCGCTGATCTCGGCAAGCAACCCGTCGATTCCCTTGCGCCGGGCGATCTCGGTGAACTGGGCGCGGTAGGAGGAGAGCAGGCTCACCCCTTCGACCAGGACGTCGTAGGCCACCCAGCGGTCACCCTTGATGGCCATGTGGTAGTCGACCGCGACGAAGGCGCCGCCGTCCTGGCGCAGCTCGGTGCGTACCAGGGCGCGGGTCTGCCCCGGGTCGAGCCGCATGGGCGGGTAGCGCAGCTCCCAACGGCTCAGGCGGTTGAGTGCCGAGGCGTAGGTCTGGATCAGGAGGGTCTTGAATTCACGCTCGAAGGTCTGCCGCTGGGAGGGGCTGGCGTCCCGCCCATGGGGTCCGAGCGCCAGGGCGTCGGCACGGCTGAGGTCCAGGTTGGGGAGCAGGAGCCGATCTACCAGGCGGTGAACGTAGTCAGGGTCATTGCCCAGCAGGTCCCGGTCCTCCTGAAGCACCCGCATCAGCTCTTCCGAAACGCGGTGTATGACCCGCTGGGGCGGGTTGAGATCCTGCCCGCCGGCGATCGACGCGACCGCCAGCGGGGCGGCAAGGAGGGCGATCAGGCAGATCAGGGCTCGAAGGGTGGGGAGCATCGCCGGGCGGCTCCGACTCGGGAATGGCGTTCTGGGCCGGGCATTAGGCCTCTTTGATCGGGTCCCCGGTGAGATGTTCCCGCAGCCAGTCGCGGATCTGGTGGCTGGAGCGGGCCCCGCTGAAGCGTCCCCGCTCGTCGCCGCGCTCAAAGAGGATGACGGTGGGGAAGCCGCGCAGCCGATAGTGACCGGCCAGGCGCATGTTCTCGCCCTCGTCTACCTCCACCTTGGCGAGCAGGACCTGGCCCCCGAGCTCGCCGATCACCCGCTCCAGGTGAGGCGCCAGGGCATGGCAGGGGGCGCACCAGTCGGCCCAGAAGTCCACCAGGATCGGGAGACGATGGGAGGCGTCGATGACCAGGGACTGAAAGCTGTCCAGGTCGGCGTCAAGGATGTGCGGCTTGGCGTTGGCTGAGTGGGGCATGGCGCGAGGATGGCGGGACCTGAGGATGCTGCCCATGGTACCAACGAAGCGAGCCGCGGATCAGGTCAGGGTCGGTCAGGGACAGTCACGGGGGGTCGGCCGCGCCCCTATTCGGCGCCTCGCCTTGGAGCAGGCTTGCCGTCTGGCGTATCGTAGGCAGCTTCGGCGCCGGGCCCCGTCCGGTGCCCCTGCATCCTGAGGCGCATCCATGTCCAGCCCCTACACCCTGCGTGCCGACTACCCCCTCACCCGGATGCGCCGTATGCGCCGGGATGCCTTCTCGCGTCGCCTGATGCGCGAGACCCGCCTGACCCCGGACGACCTCATCCTCCCGGTTTTTGTGCTGGAGGGCCGTGGGCAGCGGGAGTCCGTGGCCTCCATGCCCGGGGTCGAGCGGCTCTCCATCGATCTCTTGGTGGAACAGGCCCGGGAGGCTGCGGGGCTCGGGATCCCGGCCCTGGCCCTGTTCCCCGTGACGCCAGCCGAGGCCAAGAGCGAGGACGCCCGGGAGGCCTTCAACCCGGATGGGCTGGCCCAGCGGGCGGTGCGGGCCCTGAAGGAGGCCCTTCCGGAGCTCGGCGTGATCACCGACGTGGCCCTGGACCCCTTCACCACCCACGGTCAGGATGGCCTCATCGACGAGACCGGCTACGTCCTGAACGACGAGACGGTAGAGGTGCTCTCGCGCCAGGCCGTCTCCCATGCGGAGGCGGGGGCGGACATCGTGGCACCCTCGGACATGATGGACGGGCGTGT
>JBLMWY010000232.1:0-5544 GCA_050257475.1 Bdellovibrio bacteriovorus | reverse complement strand
AAGTACAGGCCCGGCCACGCGGATTACACGTACGACCAGAAGTATGGCCGGCGGGACTACCGGGGCGGTGGACGCTCCTCGGCCCGGGAGACCGCGGTCCGGGTGGCGGCGGGGGCCATCGCCAAGAAGTACCTGGCGGAGCGCTGCGGCATCAACATTCGCGGCTACCTGTCGCAACTGGGGTCCATCCGTCCCGACGGTCTCGATTGGGATCAGGTGGAGCGCAATCCCTTTTTCTGGCCCTGGGCCGAGCAGGTGCCCGAGCTGGAGTCCTACATGGACGCCCTGCGCAAGGAGGGAAACTCCATCGGCGCCGCCGTCACTGTGGTGGCGAGCGGGGTGCCGGCGGGTCTCGGGGAGCCCATCTTCGACCGCCTGGACGCGGACCTGGCCCACGCCCTCATGAGCATCAACGCGGTCAAGGGGGTGGAGATCGGCGCTGGATTCGCCTGCGTCGAGCAGAAAGGCACCGTGCATCGGGACGAGATGACCCCCGAAGGCTTCCTGTCCAACAATGCCGGGGGAATCCTGGGTGGTATCTCGTCGGGGCAGGACGTGGTGGCGCGCATCGCGCTGAAGCCCACCTCCAGCATCCGGCTGCCGGGGCGCACCATCGGGGCCGACGGTCGGCCGACCGAGGTGGTGACCACCGGCCGCCACGACCCCTGCGTGGGCATCCGCGCCACCCCCATCGCCGAGGCCATGGTGGCTTTGGTGCTCATGGACCATTGGCTGCGCCAGCGGGGCCAGAATGGGGACGTCACCCCACCGACCCCTCCGATCCCCGGCAGGGCCCCCTCCCATCCAGCGGACTGACGCGCCCGTCATGGGGGGGGCGCTGCCCTATTGGCGGCTGTCCGCCTACTACTTCTTCTACTTCGCCTCCCTGGGCGCCCTGGTCCCCTACTGGGGCCTGTTCCTCCAGTCCCGCGGCTTCGACGCCCTGGCCATCGGCCAGTTGATGGCCACCCTGACCGGGACCAAGATCGTGGCCCCCCTGCTGTGGGGCCATCTGTCGGATCGCAGCGGCCGGCGCATGCCCCTGGTGCGGTTGGCGACCCTCCTGGCGATCCTGGTGTTTGCGCTGGTCTTCGTCGGGGATAGCTTTTGGGCCATGGCCGCCGCCATGACCCTGTTCAGCTTCTTCTGGAATGCGTCGCTCCCCCAGATGGAGGCGGTGACCTTCAACCACCTGGGCCTCAAGGTGGTGCGCTACGCCCGGATCCGGCTCTGGGGCTCCATCGGCTTCATCCTGGTGGTGGCGGGTCTCGGCCTCCAGTTGGAGCGGGCCCCCTTGGCGGTGGTGCCCATCTGGGTGGCGGCCCTGTTCGCCGCCCTCTGGGTCAGCACCCTGGTAATCCCGGACAGTCCGCCGGAGCGCCGGGCGGGGCCTGGACCGTCCCTGCGGCGGCTGCTCCTGAACGTCGAGGTCCAGGCCTTTCTGGGCGCTTGCTTCCTGATGCAGCTCAGCCACGGGACCTACTACGCCTTTTATTCCATCCACCTGCGGGAGGCCGGCTACAGCAGCACGGCGGTCGGCGCCCTCTGGTCCCTCGGGGTGATCGCCGAGGTCCTGGTGTTCCTCGTCATGCACCGCATCCTCACCCGCTTCGGGGCCCGCCGGGTGCTCCTCTGGAGCCTCGGCCTGGCGGCGGTTCGCTGGATCCTGATCGGGGCCTTCGTGAACCTGGCGTGGGTCCAGGTCCTGGCCCAGGTGCTCCACGCGGCCACCTTCGGCACCTTCCATGCCGCCGCCATCCACCTGGTCCACCATTATTTCCCCGGACGGACTCAGGGTCGCGGTCAGGCCCTCTACAACAGCCTGAGCTTTGGTGCCGGGGGGGCGGCAGGGAGCCTGATGGGGGGGGTCCTATGGGACGGGCCTGGACCCTTGGCGACCTTCGCCCTCGGGGCCCTGGCGGCGTTGCTGGGTCTCGCTATCCTGTGGCGCTGGGTGGACCGCGAGGGGCGATACCAGTAGGTCTCGGGCCCTTGGGGTTCCGCGATCAACGCCCGGCGGCCTGGCGGATCACCCGATGCACGTAGCCCAGCTTGTCGATGGCGGGCTGGGGCAGCACGAAAGGGTAGAGATCCTGCTGGCCCATGCTCTGGTTGATGCTGTTGATGGCGAAGGTGAGGGGGAGCCAGTTGTCGATGATGGGCTGGAAGTCCGCGATATCGTAGGGGTCGAGCTCCGGGTCCGCCTTCTGCAGGCTGCCGTCGGGCAGGCGTCGCTCCACCTCGATCCCGAAGTGGGCCGCGGTCTCCAGGGTATCGGTGATGTGCAGGTAATGGGCCCAGGTCTCGGCCCAATCCTCCCAGGGGTGGCTGCTCGCGTAGGCGGTGATGAAGCGGTCCTGCCAGTTGGCGGGTGGCCCGTTGGCGTAGTGGTCATCCAGGGCCTGCCCGTAATCTTGCCGCTCATCCCCAAACAGGGCCCGGAACTCATCCTGGCGCCCCCCATCGCGAATCAGGACGCCCCAGTAGTAATGGCCGATCTCGTGGCGGAAGTGGCCCACCAGGGTGCGGTAGGTCTCGTCCATATCCAGGCGCATGCGCTCACGCGTCACGGGATCCGCCTCGTCGATGTTCAGGGTGATCACCCCGTTGGCATGACCGGTGAGGATAACCTGGCCTGGCGCGGCGTCTTGGCTCGAGAGGAAGTCGAAGGCCAGGCTATGCTCTGGGTCCTGTGACCAGTCCCGGACCGGCAGCCCCAGGCGCATCAGTCCGTAGGCCAGCCGCCGCTTGCCCCGCTCGATCCGATACCACCTCTCCAGGTTACCCGGGCGGGCGAGGTTGGGGATGGTCCGGTTGGGTCGGCACACGACGCAGAGCGCCTCTGTCTCCTCCGCGGGGACCATCCAATTGCAGACGTTGTGCTCCGCGTAGTTGGTGCACTTGCGATAGTGCCGAGCGATGTGGGCTCGGGCGTCCGGGGTCTCGGGGCGGCGGCTGAAGAGTCTGGACCAGGGGCTGGGTCCGCGCAGCCTCCGGGTCGGGCGGATCGGGGTCCAGGTCCCGTCGGGCTGCTCCCCGAGGGCTGCCAAGCGCAGTGCATCCGGCAGAAAGCCGAGGGTGGCGCCGCACTGGTTGCAGCGCACATTCTCGAAATAGACCGGTTGGCCGCAGGCCTGGCAGGCGAAGGTTCTCAGGGGGGCGCTCCGGTCTTGGGCGGAGCCGGGAGTATAGCGCCTCGCCGTGGGGGCCGATGGCACCGGGGGCCGGGCTCGGCGCTCGATCGGCCTGGCCCTGGGATCGCTGGGGGACGCGCTGATTTTGCGCCTCCGGCGCGGGCCGAGGACGGCCCGCGAGGCTTAGGGACCCTGGGCCCTGGAGGATGCGGCGCCCCGGCACCCGCGCGGCTCGGGGCCTGGTCATTTGTCGTACCCAGGGCTCCACCTTGGCTGTACACTCAGGGATCCGCCTAACCTTAGCGAGATGCGGATCAAATGCCATCCGGGCATTCGTTCAGCTCACTTCCCGAGACGCGCGAGTCTCCGAAGGGTCCATTTATATGGGCTTAAGGCCCTCGAAAAAGGCGGGCCGTCCCTAGCCCGCATGGGAAGCGCAATGAATCAGCGCTTTCTTGGGCGGCGAGTCGCTCGGCACGATCGCGTGAGACCACAGTAAAGGAGAGCAGAGATGAACCCTTTCGATATCCTCGGTGCGGTGATGCAGTCGGGCATGTCCCCCTCCTCGGGCGCCCGAATGGGTGATGCGCTCGGGAAGATGATGGGCAGCGTCATGGGCGGTGGTGCCCCCGGCGGCGGTCCCGCTGGGATGCAGAGTGGCGCCCCGGGTGGCGGCATGTTCGACATCTTCTCGAAGGTGGCCGGCTCCATGATGGGCGGCGGCCAGGGCGGCGCCCCGGGCGCGGGTGGAGGCTTGCCGGCCGACATCCTCAAGCAGGTGGCCGGGGCCGTGCTGGGCGGTGGCGCCCCCGGCGGCAACGCCGCCGCCGGTGCGGGCTCGCTGGCGGTCTTCGGCACCCTGGCGGCCCAGGCCCTGGAGATGGCCAAGTCCATGATGGGGGGTGGTCAGTCTCCAGCAGGGATGCCCAAGGTCCGGATGGACGATCAGACCGCGGTGCTCGCCGGCATGCGCGCCCCCCAGACGCCCCAGGAGCGCCAGCAGCTCACGGACGTCGCGTTGCTCACCTTGCAGGCCATGTTGACCGCCGCGAAGGCCGACGGCCGGCTCGACGAGCGGGAGAAGGAGCGCATCCTGGGCAAGATGCAGGAGGGCGGCATCAGCTCCGAGGAGCAGCGCTTCGTCAACGAGGAGATTCAGAAGCCCATTGACATCGACGCCCTGGTGCGGGCCGTCCCCAATCAGCAGGTGGCGGCCCAGATCTACGCCGCCTCGCTGATGGCGATCGAGGTGGATACGGACGGCGAGCGCCGCTACCTGGCGGACCTGGCCTCGAAGCTCGGGTTGGATCCCAATGCCGTGGCCTTTCTACATAGGTCCATGGGGCTCGCCTAGCCGCTTGCGTCCGCGGGGTCCGGTACCGCGGCCCCTCGGGCCGCCGCGGTACCTGACGACACCTACCAGAACGAAGGAGCTATGACATGCACAAGCAGATCCTGTTGAGCTTGGCGATCGTCGCCACCCTTGGCCTGGCGGCCTGCGGGCCCGGTGAGGAGCCGAAGACGACGGCGCAGCCAGGCGCCGTGTCGCCGGCCGAGCCGAGCCTGAGCGAGCGGGCGGCCGAGGCGGCCAGGGAGGCGACCCAAGTCGCCAGTGAGAAGGTCGAGGCCGCGGCCACCGCCGCCTCGGACGCGGCGGGGGCCGCCAAGGAGTCCGTCAGCGAGGCGGCGGGCGCCGCCATGGAGAAGGGCCAGGAGCTCGTCCAGGCCTCCATCGACAAGGCCGATGCCCTGATCCAGCAGGTCAAGGACTACATCGCGGAGGACAGGCTCGATCTGGCGCAAGGCATCATGGAGCAACTGCGCGCGCTGAGGGATTCCCTGCCCCAGGGGCTTCAGGACGAGATCGCCAGGCTGGAGGCCATGCTGGGCGGGGAGCAGCCTGCCGCCCCGCCATCAGGTAACTGAATCGGAATCGGAGGGCTACCGCGGGCGGCCTGACGGGTCGCCCCTGATAGGTCCCAGTTCGGAGCTGGACGCACCCCGGCGCAGAATCCCGAGTCCCCTTGGCAACCTCAACCGACGAGCTCCTCATGCTGCTGACCAATCTGGAGGTGGTGCCCGGTCGCCGGGTCATTGAGCACCTTGGACTGGTGTAGGGCGGCCTGCGTGGGGTGGAACGCGATAGCGGATAGGCCACTTGCATGAGGCGCGGAGCCAGCCGGCATTCGCGACCTCATTGGGCCGCTCGGTTGTGGCTGGGGTCTTGGACGGGCTAGGTGCCGGGCACCTCGGCCTGAGACGCCGACAGGCAAGGTTGGAGGCTCCCGGCGGCTGACCGAGTCATGCTCGGGCAACGGATCAGCCTTCGCGCTGATTGGGGTCCAGCCTTTCCAGAAGACGTTCGACGGCGAGCTTGAGCGGCGGGAGCTCGCGGGCGACGACATTCCAG
>JBLMWY010000231.1:0-7151 GCA_050257475.1 Bdellovibrio bacteriovorus | reverse complement strand
CCTCGTCGATGAAGAGGATGATGGGCTTAGGGCTCGCCTGGACCTCCTCGATCACCTGGCGCAGCCGATTCTCGAACTCCCCCTTCATGCTGGCCCCGGCCTGGAGCAGGCCCACGTCCAGGGTGCGCAGGGTCACCTCCTTGAGCGGCGGCGGCACGTCCCCGGCGGCGATGCGCAGGGCAAAGCCCTCGACCACCGCGGTCTTGCCCACGCCCGCCTCGCCGGTGAGGATGGGGTTGTTCTGGCGCCGGCGCATCAGGATGTCCACGAGCTGGCGGATCTCCTCGTCGCGGCCCACGATGGGGTCGAGCTCCCCGTTGCGGGCGCGCTCGGTCAGATCGATGGAGAACTGCTTGAGGGCCTCCTGCTTGCCCATCTGGGCCGGGGCCATGGCGTCGCTCGCCTCCCCCGGTGCCGCGCCCTTGCCGAGGTGGAAGCCGTCGCTGGCCAGCATCCGGTCCTCGGGTGAGCCGGACACGATCTCGGCGAAGCGCTCAGTCAGGGTGTCGGTGACGATCTTGTCGAACTGCCGGGAGATCCCGAGCAGCCCGTTGCGCAGGCCCCGGGTCTTGAGCAGGCCCACCATCAGGTGCCCGGTGCGTACCTGGGACTCGCCGAACATCAGGGTGCCGTAGGTCCAGCCCCGCTCAACCGCCTCCTCCACGTCTGCGGACAGGTCCGATATTGAGCGCGAGCCCCGCGGCAGGCGGTCGAGGGCGTCGGTGAAGTCCCGGGCCAGACCCGCCGGGTCCAGCGCGAAGTGGCGCACGATGCGGTGCAGGTCAGAGTCCTGGTTCTGGAGGATCTGGTTCAGCCAGTGCACCAGCTCCACGTAGGGGTTGCCGCGCATCTTGCAGAACACGGTGGCGCTCTCGATGGCCTTGTAGGCCAGGGGATTGAGCTTGCCGAAGAGGGCGGCACGACTGATCTCGGTCATGGTGTGCTCCTGGTGTCGCTGGGACGAGCGGCCCGATTCAAGAAACTCATTAAGGGGTCCGCGAATGAACGCAAATGCACGCGAATGACGATGGTGCCCCAGGGCCATCTCCATCCGGCACAGGCCGACCTCCGGTGGGGCACTCGTTATTGCGGCCTGCGCCGCCGGTGAGGACCTTGCCCAACTGCCCGTTGACGTTCCAGTCCAATTGACTTGCGCCCATACGGGCTATGCATTCTTCGTGTGTCATCGGTGCGGGTCGAGCTTGAGGTCGTCCCCGTCGCGGCCCAGGGGTCCGCTCGCGAGCCAGGTGGTCCAGCCCAGACGCCCGCCCGCGCCGAGCCGCAGGGGCGGCACCTCGGCCTGGGCGAGGACCGGGCTCAGGTCCCAGTCGAGCTGGTCCCCCACATAGTTGCGCACCACGGCCTTGACCCGCCTCAGGGCCTCGCCCCCGGGCAGCAGGCGCAGGTAGTCGGTGAGGCGAACCGGACCAATGCGCACCCGAAACTTGGACTGGTGATCCCACACTCGCCCGCCGAGGGTGGTCGTCTGCCCCAGGGCGCCCGTCTCCCGCGTCTCGCCCAGCCGCAGCCGGCAATTGTGGGGCAGCACCAGCCAGTGCCCCACGAGCTCCTCGATGCGGACCGGTAGACCCAGAAGCTCGGCCAGGATCGACCTAAGCCCCTCCGCATGGCGGGTCTGGCAGGAGAGGTGGCCTGCATAGTGGCGCTTGGCCAGATCCGGCATGGCGTCCCGGCCCTGGAAGGCCGGCATCCCGGTGCCGCTCAGGCTCCCGAGGTAGACGCCGAAGCGGTCCCGCGCCGGCCGGTCGAAGCTGACCGCCGGCTGGGCCTGGCCCCAGCCCCGGTAGAGCAGGGCGAGCATCCGATGATTGAAGAGGTCCAGGAAGCGGGCGAAGGTCGGGTCCGCGGCATGCCGCATCCGGTCCCGCGCAAACTCCGTGAGGTGCAGGGGCAGGGGACCGTTGGGTCCCAGCAGCCCCAGGAAATAGACCAGGAGACGCGGGGGTCTGACGTTGGTGGCCGGCTGCAGGGCCGCGAGCTCCGCCGGCGCGAAGCGCAGGGACGGCCGCTGCCCCAGACGCAGCGGGTCGTCCGCCGGCCGGGGGGTGGCGCCGATCCGGAGGCGCTGCGGCTGCAGGCAATCGAGACGGCGCAGGGTGTGCAGGAATCCGAAGCGCCAGGGCTCCTGGGCGATGGCGGAGAGCAGCGCGGCCAGCTCAGATCCTTGGCGACCGCTTGGGTCGGCGGTCTGGTCGATCATGGGGGGATCGGGTCGACTGTCCATGGCTTGGGTCAGAGGGCCGGTCGGCGGCCAATGGTCGCCGGCCAACGCATCAGCTCCCCGCGATCGGACCGCAGGACCGTCTCGGTGAACCCGTTGATGGTGCAGTAGCGCGCGAAAAAGCGCTCCAGGACGGCCCCGAGCAGGAAGGCCCCGCTGCCCTCGAAGGCGGCCTCGTCGCACTCGACCGTGATCTCGAGCCCCCGCCCATAGGTCACGGGGCGCACCCCGGGCAACCGCCGGACGATAGGGCGGGACGACACCTGGCGGATCCCCTCCACCTGTTTGCGGACATTGGCGCTGGCCAGGTCCCCGTAGAGGGCCAGCAGCTCCCGCAGGCCGGCGGCCCCCGTGCCGCCCTCCGTGTCGGCGATGGACAGATAATTCAGGGACAGGTGATCGATCAGGCGCCAGGCGGTGTCGCCGTGGGCATGGGAGGGCCGGGGCGGGGTCGGCCCGGCGCACACGCGCACCGCCTGGATCGGCGCCCCCGACTCGATCGTGAAGTCGGTCTTGCCGGACCCGACCGGCATGCTCAGCGGCAGATCCCGATTGGTGCACAGTCCGCTGACAGCGAGCTGCCTCAGCTCCGAGGACCAGGGGGCACCGGCGGCGTCCGAGAGATTGACGAAGACCTCGCTGCCCACGTAGCTGGAGCGGTATCCCTTGCGCTGCTGGCGTGAGGACGGGCGCCGCGGGACCCGGTGGACGCTGTAGTAAGCGGGTGACTGATCCCGCAGGTCCGAGTGGGCGGGTGCGTAAAAGGGCCGAAACTCCCGGGCATCGGCGGTGCCCGCGCCATGGCCGGTGACGGCGTCGACCCGGTAGACCTCGAAGTCCATGGGCCGGGTACGATCCGGGACCACGTGATAATCGGGTCCGGCGTCGTTCAGATGGATGCGGTCGAAGCGCTTGGGGAAGAGGTTGATGGCGGGCGTGCAGTGGAGCCTAAAGTTGCTCGCCTCCAGAACTCCCTCCAGGGCCGGAGACGGCTGGCCGAGGAGCAGGATCAGATCCACCTCGGAGGCGGCAAGGCGCTGTAGGGCCGGTCCCAGGCCGTCGACGGCGATGAACAGGAGCCGGTGCGGGAAGGCGAAATACTCGTGGAGATTACGGTAGCCCTGGAAGGAGGCCGGGGCATGGGGGAGCAGGGCCTCCTCCTCCGCGAAGCCCAGGGGGCTGATCGTGGAGCCCGGCAGGACCTCGATCCAGGGAACCGGCCGCGCCAAGGGCTGAACCAGCACCCCGACCGTGTTGCCCAGGAGCTGGGCATAGAGATCGAAGGGCAGTTGATCCGCCCCCTGGAGGAACAGCACCAGCCGGAACCGCTCGGGCCGACCCGGGGCCAGCTCGGCGAAGGTCAGATTGGCCGTGGTGCGCAGGCGCAGCCGAATACCGGCCTTGCTGCGCTTCAGCACGCCCAGGTCCGCCTTGGCGACTGGCCCGACGTGGGCGAAGTACTCGGCCGCCGTCAGCTCTAGGGGCCAGAGCCGCACCGCGTGCCCGGTGCGGTACTCGCACGGTGTCTGCTCTCCCTTGCCGAGGGTGCTGCGGAGCACCGTGTCCCGGGGGACGTCGAAGCCCGCGGCGAGTCCGGCCTCGTCCGGGTCTGGCTGCAGCTCCACCACCGCCATCGAAGGGGTGGGAGCCAGATAGTGCGGATAGACCATCTCCAGCAGGTGCTGGGTGAAGGCGGGAAACTCGGCATCGATCTTGAGTTGGACCCGGGCGGCGAGGAAGGCGAAGCCCTCCAGGAGCCGCTCCACATAGGGGTCGGCGCACTCGAAGCTCTCCAGCCCGAGCCGCCCGGCGATCTTGGGGAACTCACGAGCGAACTCCCCGCCCATCTCGCGCACGAAGCGCAGCTCCCGGTTGTAGTACTCGAGCAGACGGGGATCCATCGGCCTAGCCTGACTGTGCGCTGACCTTGACGTCGCCACTGTCGAGGTCGATCTCGGTCTTGAGATAGAGGCGCAGCGGCACCGGCTGGGCCCACAGCTCGCCCTCGATCAAGAAGGTCATGGCGTTGTGACTCATCTGGCCCTCGTTGACCTCGAGCCGCACGGACAGGGTATGACGCAGGATGCGCGGCTCGAAGGTGGCGATGGCCTGACGCAGCGCCCGTTCCAGCTCGGCCACCTCGGTCCCGGAGACCGACAGGCCGGCGAGGTCCGGGAGCCCATAGTTCAACACCGAGGTCGCGACCTCGGGATAGGCGCTGAGGTCCCGTCCCGCCGCCAGGTTGGTCGTGTTGAGGAGCCAGGCCAGGTCGCGCAGGGCGGCATCGCGCAGGCGCGAGAGGGAGAAGACACGCTGTTCCCGCGATTCCTGCGTCTTGTCTGGCTCGTTATCCATGAGCCGATCAAGCAGCGAGGGCTGCAGACGCTCCTTGGGCGTGAGCTCAGCCAAGGGCCTGGCCGGATCCGGTGCTGGCTTCGCTCTCGTCCGTTACCAGGACGATGCGGCGCGCCTCCATCAGGGGATACTCGCCGACGTCGGTGAAGAACATGCGCTGTCCCTGGCCCACATAGGCGCCGCCGGGCTGCTCCAGCCACACGGTTCGGCGGGCGCGGCGCAGCTCCGGGTCCGATGAGGCCTCCGAGCCGGGATAGCGGGTTGGGATGAGTCCCGCGGACTCACCGCCGTTGGCCCAGGTGAAGTAGGCCGGCATCCAGACCAGATCGCGCAGGTCCGCGGGCTCCTCGATCTGGATGGAGCGGATGCGTTGGAAGGGAACCCAGTAGTAGCGCCCGTTGATGATGGCCTCCAGGACCGGACCCAGGCGGTTGTCACCGTCCATGATCCACTCGAATGGCGCCCCATCGATAGTTCCCGGCGTGGTCGGGGCCGCGTCCAGGGCGCGCTCGCGCAGCGCCCGCGCCTGCTCGCTTGCCCCCTGCGCCAACAGGCGCTGTGCCTCCAGCAGGAGGGCGAACCATTCCTCGGGCTCGCCGAAGACAAGCGGCGAGCGCCTCCCGGCGAAGATCTCACCCCGCAGGACCTCGCAGCGCAGGGCCTCGCGGTAGGTCTGCACCATGGCCAGGGCGCCGGCGTCCAGCTCGCCGGCGACGTTGAGCTGGTTCATCGCGCGCTCCCACTGCCCCATGAGGGCTAGGAGCTGGAAGAGGAAGATGCGGTATTTCGAATTGGCGGGCTCCTTGCGCACCTGCTCCTGGAGCTGGCGCAGGGATTCCTCCAGGTCACCCTCGCGCAGCCTGTCTTCGGCAAGCATGATCGGTCTCCCTCCAGGCCGGTATTTCCGCGATCGAACCCCCGCCGAGTACACGGAGACCCGCGAACGCGGACGGGAGCACGCTGTGGCGCGCGCGGCGCCCGGCGGTTACACCTTCGCGTTGGCCGCGATGTCGAACTCCCACGGAATCTTGCCGCCGTCCGCGCTGCCGTCCGGCTTCTGGGGCTGGTACTCGACCTTGTACTGGGAGAAATTGAGCGAGGTGTTCTCGGTCAACCGATCCTCGCCACCCGAGCCGCCCGTGCTGATGGACGTGACGATCACGTCCTTCATGGTGATGATGAGGTATTCCAGGGGTGAATCACCGCCAGCCTTGCGGACGGTCAGGACGGCCTCCGGGAACTGCTTGCCGGTCGAGCAGTATTGCATGAGCACCGGGGACGCCTTGTCGACCCATTTGGTGATGGAGACATCCTGCACGCTGACCTTGCCGCCACCGCCGCCGCCACCGGTGTGCATGGTGCCGGATTGGCTCATGCCCCAGGACCAGGCGAGCACGTCGATCTCCTCCTTGTGAGTCTTGTCTTGGGCCTCGCCCTTGACGTCCGTGAGCTTCAGAAACATGTCTACGGCCATTGCCTTTCTCCTCGCCACGCGTTGATGGTTGATCGATCGAACCGGCGCCCTGACCCGCTGGCGCCCCGCCAGGTGTACCCCGCCATTGCGCCAAGGTGGCGATGGCGGGGGCAGCCTTATCCTCCCTTCGCCGACGGCAGCTTGGAGACCAGCCGCAAGGACACGGTGAGGCCTTCGAGCTGATAGTGCGGTCTCAAGAAGAACTTGGAGGTGTAGTAGCCCGGGTTGCCTTCCACCTCTTCGACCTGCACCTCGGCCGCGGCCAACGGGAGCCGGGCCTTGGTGGTCTCGCTCGAATGGGCGGGGTCACCGTCCACGTAGTTGAGTATCCAGCGGTTCAGCCACCGCTGCATGTCCTCCCGCTCCTTGAAGGACCCGATCTTGTCGCGCACGATGCACTTCAAGTAGTGGGCGAAGCGGCAGGTCGCGAAGAGATAGGGGAGGCGTGCGGCCAGGTTGGCGTTGGCGGTGGCGTCCGGGTCGTCGTACTCGAAGGGCTTCTGCAGGGACTGGGCCCCGATGAAGGCGGCGAAGTCGCTGTTCTTCTTGTGAAGGAGCGGCATGAAGCCGTTCTTGGCCAGCTCCGCCTCGCGCCGGTCACTGATGGCGATCTCGGTGGGGCACTTCATGTCCACGCCGCCGTCGTCGGTGGGGAAGGTGTGGGTGGGCAGCCCTTCCACCGCCCCGCCGGACTCCACGCCGCGGATCCGCGAGCACCAGCCGTAGAGCTTGAAGGAACGGGTGATGTTGGTGGCCATGGCATAGGCCGAGTTGGCCCAGGTGTACTTGTCGTGCCTGGCCCCTGCGGTGTCCTCCTCGAAGTCGAACTCCTCGACCGGGTCGGTCTTGGCCCCATAGGGCAGCCGCGCCAGGAAGCGCGGCATGGCCAGGCCGATGTAGCGGGAGTCCTCGGATTCCCGCAGGGAGCGCCAGGACGCGTACTCCGGGGTGGTGAAGATCTTCGTCACGTCGCGCGGGTTCGCGAGTTCCTGCCAGGTGCCCATCTGCATCACGGTGGGGCTGGCGCCCGCGATGAACGGGCAGTGCGCCGCGGCGGAGATCTTCGACATCTCCCCCAGC
>JBLMWY010000230.1:0-6021 GCA_050257475.1 Bdellovibrio bacteriovorus | reverse complement strand
ACCGCGTTGTAGAGCCCGTTGGAGCGGGCCAGCATCAGCCAGCCGCCTTCGGCATTGGTCAGACCCAGCTCCGCATGGTAGTGACAGTGATCGGTCGGGATATGGACAACCCGCTCCCCCTGGCCGTCGCGCACCCCCGGCCCAAGTCGGAGCTCATCCGCCTGGTCAGCCCCGCCTTGGGGCCGGTCCCGACGCAGCCGCACCACCGTGGCGGGGCGCCCACCCTGGGCGGGAAAGCTGGCGGATGCCCGCTCGAAGTCGTCCCGCTCGAGCCGCCAGTGGATTCGCAGCTCCCCCGGGGGGCCCGCGTAGAGCACCAGGCCGGTGCCTCGGTCCTCGAGAGGAAAGACCGGCGCCAGCGCCTGGCCCTCGGCCGCGAGATCGGCAGAAGGACCTGGAACGGGAACAATGGGCGCCTCCTCCAAGGCACGGGGAGGCGCACCAACCTGGGCAAAGGCTCGGGCCTTGGCCACGAGCGGCTCAACTGGTCCCGGCCCGGAGTGGATTGTCATTCTTGGGGGCTCAGACAGTAGATCACGACACGCCACCGGCGGCGGTTGTGTGGACCTGCTCCGCTTGCCGGATCAAGGAATCGCGGCTCCTGGCGGGCTGCGACACGGCGACCGGCCAAAGCGTCCCGCAGCGCCGGAGAGGGAGTCATCGCGACGCGGCTCCTAACGCCTGGGTCCGCGTCGGGGGCGACGCCGGGAAAGGGTGCCTCGTGCCGCCGAGCCCAGCCGCGGGGTGACCCGCGGGCCGGACTTCTGGGCCGGCGGCCGTCGGGCCGGACGTCCGGTCCCTGCGGACACAGGCGCGGGGCGGGTAGCGGCTCGTCGGGGAGCGGGCCGGAGCCCCACCGCCAACCGGCGGGCAGAAGGGGGAGCCTCGGCGGCCCGGGGCCGTGGCGGAAGTCGCGGGCAGGGTGGCGAGGGCCCACTCGACGTGCTTGGGGTCGATGCCTCCGAGTGCGCCGCCGGCGGCTCGACCGCCAGGGCGGCCTCAAACGCATCGAGCGCACCGGCCGCCGGCCCCGTGCGCGCAGAGAGGTGGGGAATCCAGGCATCGCCCCAGAACAGAAAACAACTGCTCTCCGCCTCCAGGATCAGACGCCGCGCCCGCTCCAGCGTCGCGCTCGCCGGGCTCTCCCCATGCCGCCGGCACGCCGCCCGCAGGGACCAGTAGCGCTCGCTCAGCCGCGACACCTCCGCGACCGCGGCCCGCTGGCTCTCACTGCCCGCCCATTGGGAGAGATCGAGCCCCGGATTGCCGCCCCCATTCCAGGCGCCTGTCTGGACCTGGGCCAGCGCCGCCCCCGGTACCCGCTGGAGGTAGTCGCCCAGGCTCACCGGCACGACCGGATACTCGCCGCCCCGAACATGCTCCATGTAGGGGGCAAAGAAATGGCCGAAGAAGCCGGAGCCCTCGTCGGTCTGGCGGAACCAGCCCCCGTTCTCGCCATCGGACCAGGTGGTGACCAGCCGCGGCTCCCCCGGACGAGGCGAGCCCCCCACCCGCCAGCGCACCTCGTTCTGAAACCAATTGGGGTCGAGCCCGCTCTCCTGGGCTTGGGAGACGTCCCGGTCCCGCGGGACCACGGTGATGCACACCCCCTGGTGGCACGCCAGATAGGGGCGGAAGACGTCGCTGATGCCGTCCTCGGGGCGCACATGCACGCCATCCACCACCACGTACTCATAGCCCGCGTCGACCAGGGCCGGGATCATGTCCATGGTGAAGGCCATCTCCGGGGGCCAGAAGCCCCGCGGGATGCGCCCGAAGGCCTGATCCATGACGGCCAGGCCGCGCTCGAGCTGCTCGGGCCAGTCCGCCCGGGGGATCAGCGGAAAGACCGGATGGTAGTAGCCCATGCCGATCAGCTCGATGTTGTCCGCCTCGCGATATCGGGCGAGCATCTCTGGGATGTCGAGCAGGTGCCGGTACCGCTCGACGATCTCCGGATCCAGCAACTGCTCCAGCAGAACACCGGAGAAACCGATGTGAAGCCGCCCGACGTCCCGGTAATGGGTCGCGTAGCGCAGGGGCCGCTCGTAGCACCGGATAATCTGCTCCGCCTCCCAGGGGTTGGCCTCGATCAACAGACGCAGGTTGCCCGGCGGCTGGTGCATGTGCAGGCCGAGTGCGTGGGAGATGTTGCTCGGAGTCATGGCTGGCCACCGGGGGACGTGCCGCGGCCGGCCGCGCGGCGATGACAGGATGATCGCACGTGGCCAGGGGGAAAAACCAGACAACCGGTGGCCGCCGGGGTCGCGCCGGGCGCCCACCCTAGCCTGATCGGCGTACCGCAGGCGCCAGGGCCGCTAGGCTTAGGGCTGGCGCGGCCGGATCACCGCCCGGGGGACGAGGGCGAGGGGCGGCCCTGGCTTGGGCGCCCCTCCAGGACCACCACGCTGCGGGAGCGCACCACCAGATCGTCCTGGGTCAGGGGCACCTGATCGTTGGGCGCCACCAGGTCGGTGGGCGAGACCGCCCCCGTGTCCAGGGCCGTGTACCAGGTCCGGTCCGGATAGCGCGGCAGCTCGAAGTGCTGGGCGCTGTCCTCCATGTTGGCGGCGATGTAGAGCAGGTCCTCATCCCTGCGCGCCGGGGCCAGGGTCAGGGCCAGGCTGCGCGCCCCGCCATCGGCCCAGGCCGGGGACCCGAGACGGGTCCCGTGCCAGCTCACGTCCGGCAGGTCGGATCCGTTGCGCGGCGTCCCGGCCAGGAAGCGGCGACGACGCAGGCTGGGGTGACGCTTGCGCAAAGCGATGAGGCCCCGCACGAAGCGCAGCATGTCGGCGTTGGACTTCACCAGGGACCAGTCGAACCAGCCGAGCGGATTGTCCTGACACCAGGCGTTGTTGTTGCCTCCCTGGGTGCGCAGCACCTCGTCGCCCGCGAGCAGCATGGGGATCCCCTGGCTCAGGAACAGGAGGGTCAGGAGGTTCTTGGCCTGGCGCCGGCGCAAGGCGAGGATGGCCTTGTCCTCGGTCTCCCCCTCCACCCCGCAGTTCCAACTGTCGTTCTCGTTGGTCCCATCACGGTTGCCCTCCCGGTTGGCCCCGTTGTGCTTGCGATCGTAGGCGACCAGGTCCCACAGGGTGAAGCCGTCGTGGCAAGTGACGAAGTTGATGCTGTTGATGGGCTGGCGCAGATTGGCCCCGTAGAGGTCGCTGCTGCCGGCGAGCCGGGTCGCGACCTCCGGGACCAGGCCGGGATCCCCCCGCACGAAGCGCCGCAGACTGTCCCGGTAGCGCCCGTTCCACTCCATCCAGCGATAGCCGGGGAAGCTCCCCACCTGGTAGAGCCCGGCGGCGTCCCAGGCCTCGGCGATGATCTTGGAGGCGGCCAGGGTATCGGAGAGCTCGATCCCCCAGAGCACTGGCGGGTGCTCCAGGGGCCGCCCGTCGCCGCCCCTCGCCAAGGCACTGGCGAGATCGAAGCGAAACCCGTCCACGTGCATCTCCCGCACCCAGTACTCGAGGCAATCGAGGATGTAGCGGGCCACGAAGGGGTGATTGGCGTTGACCGTGTTGCCGCAGCCCGTGAAGTCCAGATAGATCCCCTTGTCCACCTGGTCCAGACAGTAGAAGGTCTCGTTGCCGAATCCCTTGAACGACAGGGTGGGACCACCCCCGTTACCCTCGGAGGTGTGATTGAAGACCACGTCCAGGATGACCCCAATCCCCGCCCGGTGCAGGGCTCGCACCATGTCCCGGAACTCCCGGCGGTGGCTGCCCCGCTCCGGGGTCACGCAGTAGCCCGGGTGGGGCGAGAAAAAACCAAAGCTGCTATAGCCCCAAAAGTTCTTGAGCCCCGCCTGCCAGACCGCCTCGGGCACGTCCTGCTCGTCGAAGGCCATGATCGGCATCAGCTCCACGTGGGTGATGCCGAGCTCCTTGAGATAGGGGATCTTCTCCACCAGCCCGGAGAAGGTCCCCGGGTGCCGGACCCGGGAGCTGGGGTGACGGGTGAAGCCCCCCACGTGGAGCTCGTAGATGATCATCTGCTCCGATGACACCCGCAGCGGCGCGTCCCCACACCACTCGTACTCATCCGCCAGCACCACGGCGCGCGGTGAGTCATGGGGCCTGACCCCCTCGGACTGACGGCGCCAGCGGTCCCAGCCGCAGACGTTGATGGCCCGGGCCCAGGGGTCCACCAGCTCGATGCCGGGGTCGAAGCGCCAGCCGTGACCCTTGGGGTCGAAGGGACCGTCCATCCTCCAGGTGTAGTGGGTGCCCGGGGGCAGGTCGACGACCAGCACGTGCCAGGAGAAGAAGCTGTGGTTCTCCTCGGGGTCGAGGCGGATGACCTGGAAGGGCTCAGTGCTCGCCGCCCCCTCGTAGAGCAGGAGCTCGGCGCCGACGGCGTGGCGGCTGTAAACGGAGAAATTGACCCCGTCGTCCTCGACGCTGGCCCCCGGCGGATAGCGGCGGCCAGGCAGGGTGCGGTAGGGGGGGCTGCTCATGGTGCTCGGGAGTCCCCGGAGGACCTTGTCGTTGTTACTTGTGTACGGGTGCGGGACCCCGGGACTGGAGGGCGCCCGCTAGATCTGGCCAGCGGCGCTCTAGGATAGCACGCGCGGGGGCCTTGACAGGGCTAGCGTCCACTTTCCTTGACGCCTCCGCCCCAGGGCCCAGCCTGCCCTGGGCTTCGGGTATAGTTCCGGACCATTGCCTGAACCCAGATCCCGCAACCCGAGCCCCGGCGCCCATGCCCGTCGATCCACTCTCGCACCTGCTCGCGGAAATCGACTTCGACTGGCGGCGGGAGGCGCAGCCGCCCCAGCGGCTGACCAACATCCAATGGCGCTCGGGCGCCTGCGATGGCGGGTCCATCCTGTTCTTCCAGCGCTTCGACGATGGGCGCAGCGACCGCGAGCTCTGCGAGCGCTACCTGGCCGGCGGCCCCTTCGCGGCGCTGGTCATCAACCGACCCCTCGACTGCTTTGACGCGCTTCCAGGCAAGGGGATCTATGTCACCCGGCCGGGGCACTGGCCCGAGGTGGTTCGGCGCTTCTGCGACCTGGTCTACCCCCTGGACATGGCAGGCGGCGCAACGCGCCTGCGCTTCCTCGGTGTCACCGGGACCAACGGCAAGACCACCACCATCAAGTATCTGGAGTCCATCCTCGCTGCCGCGGGCCGGCGCGTCCTCTCCATCGGTACCCTGGGGGTCTCCCGCAATGGCGCTCCGCTCACCGAGACCGGCTTCACCTCCCCGCCCCTGATCGAGCTGCGCCGGCTGCTCCACGCCGAGCAGGGGCAGTGCGACCTGGTGGTGATGGAGGCGAGCAGCCATGCCCTGGACCAGGGGCGCCTTCACGGGATCCCCTTCCAGGACGCCGGCTGGACCAACTTCACCCAGGACCACCTGGACTACCACCGGGACGAGGCGGCCTACTTCGCGGCGAAGGCGCGGATCCTGGATCTGATCCAGCCGGGCGGGCGGCTTTACTGCGCCAGCCCCGCGGTGGCCGAGCGGCTGGGCCGGCTCGGCGCGCCGCCCGTCCCCGTCGAGGTCCTGGGCCCCGCCCAACTCCCGCCCGAGGCGATCGCCGCCAAGCCCTTCCTGGCCCTGGAGCACAACCGGCTCAACCTGGCCCTGGCGCGGGCCCTGGCGGACGGCGTCCTGGGACCCGGCGAGCGGGAGGACTGGCGGCACCTGCAGGCCGTGGACGGCCGCTTCGAGTGCCGTGTGCTCGGTCAGCGCACCCTGGTGATCGACTTCGCCCACACCCCGGACGCCCTGGAGACCATCCTCACCGCCATCCGCCAGGCCTTCCCCAACGCGCGCGTGGCCACCCTCTTCGGCTGCGGCGGCGACCGGGATCGGACCAAGCGCCCCCTCATGGGCGCCGCCGTGGCCCGACACTCCGACCGGGTCATCGTCACCTCGGACAACCCCCGCACCGAGGACCCGGAGCGGATCATCGCCGACATCCTGGAGGGCATGCCCGAGGAGGGCCGGGAGGTGGTGGTGGAGCGCCCCGCCGCCGTGGCGCGGCTCTTCGACTGGCTG
>JBLMWY010000229.1:0-4947 GCA_050257475.1 Bdellovibrio bacteriovorus | reverse complement strand
GCTGCCGGTGGGCGAGGCCCTCCACTGGTTCGAGGGGCTGACCCTGCCCGGACATCGGGGTGAGATCGGAGCCAAGATCATCAAGGAGGTGGCCACGCGGCTGCGCTTCCTGGCGGACGTGGGGCTCGACTACCTGACCCTGGAGCGCAGCGCCGAGACCCTTTCCGGGGGCGAGGCCCAGCGCATCCGTCTCGCCAGCCAGATCGGCGCCGGCCTGGTGGGGGTCATGTACATCCTGGACGAGCCCTCCATCGGGCTGCACCAGCGGGACAATGCGCGGCTGCTGCGCACCCTCACCCATCTGCGGGACATCGGCAATACGGTCATCGTGGTGGAGCATGACGAGGAGGCGATCCGTAGCGCGGATCGGGTGGTGGACCTGGGACCCGGGGCGGGCGTCCACGGGGGAGAGATCGTCGCCCAGGGCACCGCCGCCGAGATCGCCGCCAATCCCGCCTCGCTCACCGGCCGCTACCTGTCGGGGGACCTGCGCATCGCCATCCCCCAACGGCGTAACCCACCGGACCCCAGGCGCCAGCTCCGCGTCCTCGGGGCGACGGGCAATAACCTGAAGGCGGTGGACGCGGCCATTCCGGTGGGGGCCTTCTGCTGCATCACTGGGGTCTCGGGCTCCGGCAAGTCCACCCTGATCAACGACACCCTGTTCCCGGTGGCGGCCCGGCTGCTCAACGGGGCCAACCTGAGCCCGGCGCCCCACCGGGTCATCGACGGGCTCGACCACTTCGACAAGGTCGTAGACATCGACCAGAGCCCCATCGGCCGCACCCCCAGGTCCAACCCGGCCACCTACACGGGGCTCTTCAACATGGTGCGGGACCTCTTCGCCTCGGTGCCCGAGGCCCGCTCGCGGGGCTACGGGCCGGGCCGCTTCAGCTTCAACGTCAAGGGGGGGCGCTGCGAGGCCTGCAAGGGGGATGGACTGATCCGGGTGGAGATGCACTTCCTGCCGGACATCTATGTCCAATGCGATACCTGCAAGGGCCGCCGCTACAACCGGGAGACCCTGGAGATCCGTTACAAGGGGAAGACGATCGACGAGGTCCTGAACCTGACCATCGAGGACGCCCTGCCCTTCTTCGCCCCCGTGCAGGTGATCCACCGCAAGCTCCAGACCCTGATGGATGTGGGGCTCTCCTACGTGCGGCTCGGCCAGAGCGCGACGACCCTTTCCGGCGGCGAGGCCCAGCGGGTGAAGTTGAGCCGCGAGCTCAGCAAGCGCGACACGGGCCGTACCCTCTACATCCTGGACGAGCCCACCACGGGGCTGCACTTCCACGACGTCAAGCAGCTCCTCGACGTGCTCCACCGCTTCCGCGACCACGGCAATACGGTCGTGGTCATCGAGCACAACCTGGACGTGATCAAGACCGCCGACTGGATTATCGACCTAGGCCCCGAGGGGGGCGACAAGGGGGGAGAGGTGATCGCCGTCGGGACCCCGGAGCAGATCGCCGCCGATCCCCGCTCCCATACAGGGAGATTCCTCAAGCCTTTGCTGGAGCGGGGCTGGTAAGCAAGCGGCTCCTGCTATTCCGTCAGCCAGTCTTCGCGCGTTATCCCTGCTTGCCGCAGCACTCGCGCCAGCAGCGGTGGAGCAATCGCGCGTGACGATGAGGATTCGGGATGGTCAAACGCAGCTTGCCCTTGACCATGAAGAGATGCTTGCCCCCAGGATAGGGGCCCTCGAAACCGTGGCGCCGCAGACCCGCGACCAAATCGGCATGGTCGATTGGCGGCAGCCGCGTCATTAGGCGGCCTCTGCATCAATCTCCGTGATCCCGACGTCGCCGAGCTTCGGGATCGGCAGCGAGCGTTTCACACTGAGCAGGATCCAGCCCTCGACGGTCTCCTTCAACTCCTGCCGGCAGGCTTCTAACGTGGCGCCGCTGGCCCAGACGCCCGGGAGGCCCGGGACCTCGCCGTAGAAGGGCGCTTCCGGATCTTCGACGAGCTCGTAGCGCGCCCGTCTGAGCGCCTCTTCGATGTATTCAGTCAGCATGATTGAGCCCTGCCCGTGCGTGAAGCCATGCGGCGAGTGTCGGCACGCCCGCCAGCAGAGTCAAGCAAGCGGGTTCCGCACACAAAGTCCTTTGCGCTCACGCGAAGTCGGTACGCGACTCGCCGAACGCGGGCCTCAGCCCCGCCGCCAGGTGGTCCCCCCAGGGCCATCCTCCAGGATGACGCCGGCAGCGGCGAGCTCGTCGCGGATGCGATCTGCCCTCATCCAGTCGCGGTTTCTACGGGCCTTGGTGCGTTCAGAGATCAGTTCGTCGATATCGCCATCGGAAAAACCGCAAGCGATTTCTAGCGCTCCGCTCACCGTGATGTCGGCTCCTATAGTCGCCTCGCCGCTAATACTGAACTGTCCCATCTTTCCCTTGAGGTAGGCTTCAGGGTCCGCCTCGAGCAGGCCAAGTATGCCGCCAAGCGAGCGCAGCTCCGCCCCCAGTCCCGCCGCCGCGGCCCCATCCTGGGGACGGACCCGATTGATCTCCCGCGCCAGGTCAAAGAGCACCGAGAGGGCCACCGGGGTGTTGAAGTCGTCGTCCATGGCGGCGTGGAAACGCTCCCGGAACGCCTCACCGCCCGTGGGCTGCGACTTCGGTAGACCGCGCAGGGCGGTGTAGAGCCGGGTCAGGGCTGCCCGGGCGTTGTCCAGGTGCTCGTCGTCGTAGTTGAGCGGGCTGCGATAGTGGCTGGTGAGGATGAAGTAGCGCACCTCCTCGGGGCGATAGCGCGCGAGGATCTCACGCACGGTGAAGAAATTGCCCAGGGACTTGGACATCTTCTCCTCGTTCACCCGCACGAAGCCGTTGTGCATCCAGACGTTGACGAAGGGCTCGCCGGTGGCCCCCTCGGACTGTGCGATCTCGTTCTCATGGTGGGGGAACTGCAGATCCGCCCCACCCCCGTGGATGTCGAAATGGTTGCCCAGGGCGCAGGTGGACATGGCGGAGCACTCGATGTGCCAGCCGGGACGCCCGGGACCCCAGGGGGAGTCCCAAGAGGGCTCGCCCGGCTTGGCGGACTTCCAGAGGGCAAAGTCCAGGGGGTCCCGCTTGGACTCGCCGATCTCCACCCGAGCCCCGGCACGGAGGTCCCGCGGGTCCTTACCGGACAGCCGCCCGTAGCCTGGAAAGGTCCCCACCGCGTAGTAGACGTCGCCGTTGTCGGCCACATAGGCATGGCCCCGGGCGATCAGGGCCTCGATCATCTGGAGGATCTCGTCGATATGGGCGGTGGCCCGGGGCTCGTCCGTGGGAGGGAGGATGCCCAGGGCCTGCGAGTCCTCATGCATGGCGGCGATAAAGCGCTGCGTGAGGTCCGTGTAGGGCTCCCCGCGCTCCTCCGCCCGGCGGATGATCTTGTCGTCGATGTCCGTGATGTTGCGGATATAGGTGACATCGAGGCCCAGGGCCCGCAGATAGCGGTAGACAACATCGAAGACCACCAGCACCCGGGCATGTCCCAGATGGCAGAGGTCGTAGACCGTCATGCCGCACACATACATCCGGACCTTGCCGGGCTGGATAGGGGCGAAGGGGGCCTTCTCTCGGGTCAGGCTGTTGTAGATCTCAAGCATCTGGACTGAATCCCTGGATTCCGGGCGCATCGTTGGTTCGCGGACCCCATGGTAGCAAAGCGAACCGGGGGTGCGGCCACCGGGGCACGACTCAGGACGCGCGCTTCCGCGCGGCCGCTGATGCCCTTACCATGGACCCCATCCCGAGGCTCCCAACCCACGCGCGGCACCCACCCCGGCGTGGAGGGAGGCTCTACAACCCGAATCCAACGCGATTCTCAATCGGAGACCCCATGATCAAGCTCACCACCAACCACGGCGCAATCCTGATCGAGCTGGAGGCCGAAAAGGCCCCCCTGAGCTGCGCCAACTTCGAGGAATACGTCCGCGATGGCCACTACGAGGGCACCCTCTTCCACCGGGTGATCGACGGATTCATGATCCAAGGGGGTGGAATGAACACCGACTTCATCCCCAAGCCCACCCGCGCCCCCATCGAGAACGAGGCCAAGAACGGACTCAAGAACCTCAAGGGCACCATCGCCATGGCCCGCACCATGGACCCCCACTCCGCGACCGCCCAGTTCTTCATCAACGTCTCGGACAACGCCTTCCTCGACTATCCGGGCCAGGACGGTTGGGGCTACTGCGTCTTCGGGCGGGTGGTGGAAGGCATGGAGGTCGTGAACGCCATCAAGGCCGTGGCCACCGGCAGCCGTCATGGCCACCAGGACGTGCCCAAGCGGGATGTCATCATCGAGCGCGCCGAGATCCTCCCCTAGCCCCCGCCGCGAAACGATGCAGCCGATCGGCGGGCCCCCGGGGAGCGCGGGACCTCCCCCAACCAGTCCCGAGGAGACGCTCTTCGTCTCCGACCTGCATCTGGCCCCCGAGCGCCCGGCGACCATTCGGCTCTTCCTGGATTTCCTCAGGGGCCGTGCCCGTCAGGCGCGGCGACTCTACATCCTGGGTGACCTCTTCGATGCCTGGGTCGGCGACGATGACGACACCCCGCCCTACCCGGAGATCCGCGCCGCCCTGCGTGACCTCACGGCCAGCGGGACCGCCTGCGCCATCATGCACGGCAACCGCGACTTCCTGCTCGGCCGCGCCTTCTGCCGCGACACCGGGTGCGGCCTGCTGCGGGATCCGACCCGAATCACGCTGGACCGGGAGTCGGTGCTCTTGATGCACGGTGACCTGCTGTGCACCGATGACGTCGCCTATCAACGTTTCCGCCGACGCATTCGCAACCCATTGGTGAAACGCCTGTTTCTCTGGAGGCCCCTGGGCCACCGGCGGGCCGTGGCGGCGGATTATCGGCGCCGCAGTGGCGCCGCTACGGCGGAGAAGGCGACCGAGATCATGGATGTGAACCCGGGTACGGTTGAGCGATACATGCG
>JBLMWY010000228.1:0-12898 GCA_050257475.1 Bdellovibrio bacteriovorus | reverse complement strand
GAGCCGGACCTCTGGGGACGCCGGCTAAGGCGTGAGAAGCTCCCGACCCTGGGGCTCCGCGCCCGGTGGAAGGACCAACCGGCCCAAATGCTGGTGGACGAGTATTTCGCCTGGCTTGCGCCCTATCTGCTCACCCTGCCCGAGCTGCCCGACGCGACGCGACGCGATCTGGAGGCCAAGGCGGCGCACCACGCCTTGTTGGTGGATGCCCTGTGGCGACTCTACCCGCGGATCCTGGACCCGGACCTGATCAAGCGGGCCCGCATCGAGGCGCGGCTGCGACGCTCCGCGGCCTGAGTGGGTGCGACGAATTCGGCGCGCGCATCGACCCGATGCCGCAACCCGGGCGCGCCTTGGGCTTTATCACAACCGCTGAGCGCAACCACCCCTTGGGCGTGGGCGGCCTGGGGCTCGGGTGCGGTTTGAAGGGACCGTCGGCGCAAGGGATGGCGCCCTGGAGCCTAGAGGATGTATTGACGGTATGTCCCGGCGAGCCGTGCCCGAGCGAGCTCTCAAAGCGGAGCGTCACCACAAATCACCTTTTTCATTGCCCCGGCGACAGTGCCTGTAGGAACCTACCCCGCCGGGACCCGTGCCCCAGCGTGGCCGGGCTCTAGCCGCCGAGAAGGACCCATGCCCTACGTCAACACCGAGAATTTCCGCCACGACGCCCCCGAATCCTTGGGCGTGCTGTTGCTCAACCTAGGCACCCCCGATGCCCCCACGGTGCCGGCGGTGCGGCGCTATCTCGCCGAGTTTCTTTGGGACCCCCGGGTGGTGGAGATCCCCCGGCCCATCTGGTGGCTGATCCTGCACGGGGTCATCCTGCGGGTGCGGCCCGCGCGCACCGCCCGGGCCTACCAGGGGGTGTGGACCGAGAACGGCTCCCCCTTGCTGGAGATCTCCCGCCGCCAGGCCGGGGGTCTGCAGGCGCGGCTTACCGAGTCCCTCCCGGGGCCGGTGCAGGTGGCCTTGGGGATGCGCTACGGCAACCCCTCGATTGCCGCCGCCCTGGCCGAGCTGCGCGCTGCCCAGGTCCGGCGTCTCCTGGTGCTGCCCCTCTATCCCCAGTATTCCGCCACCACCACCGCCTCGACCTTCGACGCGGTCACCCGGGAGCTCTCGCGCTGGCGTTGGATCCCAGAGCTGCGCTTCATCAGCCAGTACCACGACCAGCCCGGCTACATCGCCGCCCTCGCGGCGAGCGTCCGCGATCATTGGGCGGCCCACGGCGAGCCGCAACGCCTCCTGTTCTCCTTCCATGGGATCCCGAGGGACTACTTCCTCGGCGGCGACCCCTACCATTGCCAATGCCAGAAGACCGCCCGTCTGGTCACCGAGGCCCTGGGTCTGGCCCCGGAGCGCTGGGCACTGACCTTCCAGTCCAGGGTAGGGACCAAGGAATGGCTGCGCCCCTACACCGACGAGACCCTCAGGTCCTGGGGCGCGGAGGGTCTGGACTCGGTCCAGGTCATCACACCCGGGTTCTCGGCGGATTGCCTAGAGACCATCGAGGAGATCGGGGTCGAGAACCGGGACTACTTCCAATCGGCCGGGGGCGGGCGCTATAGCCTTGTCCCCTGCCTCAATGATCGCCCCGATCACCTGGAGATGTTGGCCGGCCTGGTTCGGCGTCACGCCTGCGGCTGGCCCGAGACCCAGGGCCCCGGCCTGGCCGTCGCCGAGCTCGCCGCCCGATCCGAGCGGGCACGCGCCCTAGGCGCCCCCGCCTAAGCGCCGATTCAGGTTGCGTCCTAGGTGCCCAGGGCGGCGAGATAGAGGGACCAATCGAAGTGCGGGCCCGGGTCCGTCTTGCGTCCTGGGGCTATATCGCTATGACCCCGGATGCGCCCGGGGTCGATGGCGGGGTAGTGGGCCATGATGGCCCGGGTCGCGCGGATCAGGCTCCCATACTGGTGCGGCTCAAAGGGTGTGTCATCGTCCCCTTCCAGCTCGATTCCAATGGAGAAATCGTTGCATCGCTCGCGCCCCTGAAAGCAGGAGCGGCCGGCGTGCCAGGCCCGGTGGCCGAAAGGGACGTACTGGAGCAGGTGACCGTCGCGGCGGATCAGCAGATGGGCGGAGACAGGTCCCGCGGCGGCGGCGACCGCGAAATAGGGGTGCCCGAGGGGGTCCAGCCGACCGAGGAAGAGGTCGTCGATCCAGGGCCCGCCGAACTCGCCCGGCGGTAGGCTGATGTTGTGGATGACCAGGAGGTCGATCGGGGTCCCCTCGGGGCGCAGGTCCCAATGGGTGGATGGCCGGCGCTCGGCCCCCGCGATCCAACCGGGTGGCTCAATGGCCGCCGTCCTCCAGTCGACTCGGTCGTGCTTGGGGTTCAAGGACAAACCGCTCCCACTCTCCCCGCGGGCTGCTGCCGGGCAATCGAAACCAGTCCGTTCGTCCCGAGGTGCCTGACCCGCCTCCGGACGATGAATCATAATAGGGCAAAGACCGGGTCTCGGGCTCAGCCATTCGCGCCCGGGCTCCCCGCCCTAGGCCCAAACCCTTGCCGGCGTGGCGTCCCAGGGGCGCAGCGCGTGGGTGGCGGATGCCCCGGGCCGCAATGGCACCCCCAGCCATGGACGCTGGCGCGAGGTTTGCGTGATCAGCCAGGGACCTCGCCGAGGATGGCGTGCCACACCGAGTGCCAGTGCATCCAAATATTCCGCCCCCAACACTCCGCCACCGACAGCGCCAACTTGACGAGCCCCAGCGACCAAGTCCAGACCAGCGGCCCGGGCGGTTCAGTACCCCCGAGGGTCGAGCGCTATCTGGGCGCCTGCGGGCAACTGCTCGGCTCGATCTTCCCGCCCCTGATGACCCTGATGTTCGATCGCGCCGAGGAGAACCTGAGCGAGCTCGCGGATAACGCCACCGGGACCCAGCTCTATCGCTCCTATCTAGACGCCGCCCGCGTCCTGCGCCAGCAGCAGCGGGACATCCAGCTCAATTTCTTCCGGCTGCTGCGTCAGGGTGCGCCGAGTCTCCTGACGCCGCCGCCGGAGGTCAGCGCCTCCCAACGCGGCGAGCCCGACAGCCAGGAGCTCACCCTGCTACAGGACGCGGAGCTGGAGGAGAGTCTGGCGATCGGCAACCTCACCACCAAGGCCGAGTCCCGGTACCGTCCGGAGCTCCTCGAGATGCGCTTCCATCTCGCCCGCCTGCTGGGCCGCGAGCGTCTGCCGGAGCGCTCTAACCCCTACGGACCTTTCGCGATCTGCGAGGCGTTTCGCCGTGCCCTGACCCTGGCCCACCAGGTGGAGCCGCCCATTCGTCTCGTCGTCTACAAGCTCTTCGACCGGCACCTGATGGACCGCCTTGGGGATTTCTACAAGGGCTGTGTGGCCCTCGCGGCGGCCGACGGTCATGTCCCCGGTAGCGGGTTCGCCCACCTGCTGCGCCGCGGCAGCCAGGGCGCGACCCCGGAGGCCCCGGCGGGGGCGGTTCTCCCCCAGACCGTGACCCTGCCCTTCGAGGCCCTACAGGGACTGCTTGCCCTGCAGCGCACGGCAGCGGCCTCCGAGCCCGCGCGGCCGGTCAGGGTCCAGACCAGTGAGCTGCTCGCGGTACTGAGCAACCTGGGGCTCCATGCCCTGTCGGCGGGCATGATCACCGGCGAGTCCTTGCGCAGCGGACTCACCGACGCCCTCGCGGGACCCGGCGCCGAGTCCCCTGCCCTGGCCCGGGAGGACGAGGATACCCTGGACCTGGTGTTCCTGTTCTTCGAGCACCTGCTCCAGGGTAACGACCTGCCGGACCCCATCAAGGCCCTGATCGGACGGCTGCAGATCCCGGTGGCCAAGCTTGCGCTCCTCGACAAGACCTTCTTCTCTGACCAGGGGCATCCGGCGCGTCGGCTCCTCAATCACATGGGGGAGGCCGCGGTCGGCTGGAGTGAGGACGACGATCGGGGGCCCGACAGCCTCTACGGCATGATCGAGCGGGTGGTAGAACGACTCATCCTGGACTTCGACGGCGATCCGGACCTGTTCGCCCAGATGGACCGCTTCTTCGTCGCCTTCATCGCCCGGGAGCAATCGCGCTCCAGCTCACTGGAGGCGCGCTCGATCGCCCAGCTCGGATCGCCGACCCAAGAGCTCCAGGAATCCGAGCAGCTCAGCGTCGCCCGCCTCGTCGAGGACTATCTGGCGCGCTATCCCGTGGTCCCGCCCGCGGTCGAATCCATCCTGCGCGAGGGCTGGCAGCCGGCCATGCTGGCGACGCTTCGCGCCTCGGGGACCGATAGCTCCGCCTGGCGGCGGGGTCTGGAGCTGGCGGACCGGCTCCTGTGGAGCGTCCAGCCGAAGGTCGACGCCGAGGACCGCCGCCAGCTCCTGCGCCGCATCCCCGAGATCCTGCGCGGGCTGCGCACCCAGCTCACGGCCCTGGGCAGCGATCAGCGCCAGCTTGCCCGTTGGTTCCGGGACCTCCAGACCCTCCACCTGGGGGTTCTGCAAGGGGAAGTCGTCGCGCCACCCCCCCCGATGCCGGGCCTGACCGGGGGCGCCAACGCGATGGCGCTCGCGGTCGGGAGCTGGGTGGAGCTGCAGCCGGACCATGGGGGCAAGGTCCGGCTCAAGGTTGCCTGGGTGAGCCCAGAGGGGGCCCGCTATGTCTTCGTCGACCGCCGGGGTCGGCGCGGCCCCGAGCTCGGCCGCGGCGAGCTCAGGGCGCTCCTGGCGGGGGGCACGGCGCGGGTCCTCGGTGATGGACAGGAGCCGATCGCCGATCGCGCCCTGCGCTCGGTCCTGGCGCGCCTCGCCGGCTAGCGCCGCCACCACGGCTAAGCCTGCCCCTCATCGATCCCTAGCCTGACCTCGGTCCCGAATCGAAGGAGCCCATCATGGCGAGCCTCAACCCCAGCCCCGACAGCGACCAGGACCCACCTCCCGGTCCAGCGACCGATCCATCCCTGGTGGAGGCCCAGGTCCGCGCCGCCTTGGCGGAGGACCTGGATGGCGGCGACCTGACCGCCTCGCTCCTGCCCGCCGACCAGGTCTCGCGGGTGGAGCTGATTACCCGGGAGGCCGCGGTGGCCTGCGGTCGGCCCTGGTTCGACACCACCTTTCGGCTGCTCGACCCCGAGGTGGAGATCGCCTGGGTCGTCGCGGAGGGCGAAGGCATCCATGCCGGACAGCGCCTCTGTGTGCTCCGGGGTCGCACCCGCGCCCTGCTGACCGGGGAGCGGACGGCGATGAACTATCTCCAAACCCTCTCGGGCACCGCCACCCGGGCCCGCCGTTATGCCGACGCGGTCGCGGGGCTGCCGGTGCGGATCCTCGATACCCGCAAGACACTCCCCGGGCTGCGTGTCCAGCAGAAGTACGCGGTGCGCTGCGGCGGCTGCCACAACCACCGCATGGGTCTCTATGACGCCATCCTGATCAAGGAGAACCACATCCTCGCGGCGGGCTCCATCCGCGCCGCCCTGGAGGCCGCGGCGGCCCTGCACCCGGGGGTGGAGACGCAGATCGAGGTGGAGGGGCTCGGCGAGCTCCGGGAGGCCCTGGAGGCGGGTGCCCGTCTGGTCCTGCTCGACAACTTCGGCCTAGCGGACCTGCGCCGCGCGGTGGAGCTCACAGGCGGGCGGGCCAGTCTGGAGGCCTCGGGGGGGATCAGCCTCAAGACCATCCGGGCGGTGGAGGAGACCGGCGTTGATCGGATCTCTGTCGGCGACCTCACCAAGGACGTCACCGCTGTGGACCTCTCCATGCGATTCCTCGCCGACTAGCCAGGCACTGGCGGATAGACCAGCCGCAGGCCCGCGAAGCCGTTGCGGTCCGCGGCGTCGCGCGGGTGCCGAAAGCTGGCCCGGCGCAGGCAGCGCTGGGTGTGCAGGCAGGCACCGCGCAGCACGCCCGCGCCGGCCTCGAAGGCGGCGCTCGAGGTCTCCGCGTCCGGGAAGGGCGTGAAGTCCGGGTAGGGGTGGAAGGGATTAGCGCACCATTCCCAGGCGCGCCCGGTGCCTTCCAGCAGGCCGGAGCGGGCGGCCAGCTCCCACTGGTACTCGTGTTGCACCACGGCCCCGGCATGGTCGCCGCCGAGACCCGCGACCCAGGCCGCATAGGCCCTGGCCTCGTGGCGATTGAGTCCGCTCACCGGCTGATCCGGCGGCAGGTCCGCGGGACCGTTGAGGTTGACCTCGTACCAATGGCCCCCCTGGTCGCGACGCCAGCCCAGTGGCGCCTCTGGTCTCGCGTCGAGCGCGTCGCGCCAGCGCCATCCGGATTCGTCCCAGAGTCCCGCGTCGCTGTAGCCCCCGGCCTCGATGAAGGCCAGAAACTCCGCGTTGCTCACCGGCCGGCGGGCGATGCGGAAGCTTGCCAGCTCCACCGCCTGGGGCGGCAGCTCGTTGTCGTAGGCGAAGGGCTCGCCCCTTGAGCCGATCCGATAGTGCCCCTGGGTGACCCCCGCCAGGTCCAGGCTGGGTCCCTGAGCCACCAGGGGTTGGGCCACCCGGTAGCTGCCCGGGTCCCGCTCGATGGCGTCCAGGCGCTTAAGGGCCAGGATTCGCTCGTAGGCCAGGGCGGCCTCTTGGAGCAGGAACCAGGCGAGCCGGTCCTGCGCGAGCAGCGGGTGGTCGGGCAGGGCCCCCGGGGTGGCCAGGCGCCGCAGATGCTCCTCCTGGATCTCGGCCGCCCACCGGACCAGGTGGGCGGGGGGCGGGAGCTGGGCGCAGACGGCCGCCGGATCCCAGTGCGAGCGCGGGTCGGCGTCGGTGGCAACGAGGTGGCGTACCCGGGAGGTCAGGTCTGCATCCCCGGCGATGACCTCCCGCAGCCAGTAGGTCTCGCGGTAGACCGCCCGGGCAAGCTGCCAGGCCGGGCACCCCAGCCGCTGATCCAGGGGTCGGTTGGCGACCGCTGGAGGGAGGCCCGAGATCAGGTCACGCAGCAGGGTGTGGATACCGCTCAGGGCGCCGAGGATCTCGGCCTTGGGGCTTGGGGCGCCGGTCATGGCCGGCTCGGCTCGCGGCGAACGCCGAGCTGGTGCTCCAGCACGCGGATGCGCTCGCGCAGGGTCTCGACCTCATCGAGCAGGTCTAGGGCGAGCGCCGTTCCGGCCAGGTTCAGCTCCAGATCCCGCTGCAGTCGCAGGGCCCGCCTGGCCCGGCGCACCTCCAGACCGCTGAACCGCCAATCCCCGGGGCCCTCCCCCTGGGGGTGCAGCAGGCCCTCGGTCACCATCAGGTGCAGGGTGCGGCCACTGGAGCCGCAGAGCTGGGTCAGCTCCGCCAGGGTCACGGTGAGGTACTCATCCAGCACCATCCCCTGGATCCGTCCTTCGTTGTGTGCCATGTTCGGGCTCCTCGGGCTCACACGCCCAGCTCGGCGCGGGGGTTGAAGCGTAGCTGCTCGGCCATGTGTTGGTAGATCCGCCGGGCCTCCTCCGTCTCCGCGGCTGGCGTGACGATCTCCAGCGTCACCAGCTCGTCACCGGGCGGATCCCCCGGCAGCCCGCGGCCCTTGAGACGCAGGCGTTGACCGCTTTGGGACCCCGCGGGGATCTTGAGGTTCACGGTCCCGCCCAGGGTCGGCACCGCGACAGTGGCCCCCAGGGCCGCCTCCCAGGGGGCGATCGGAAGGCGCAGGTGGATGTCCCGTCCGTCCGGGCTGAAGTGGCGATGGGGGCTGATCTCCACCTCCAGGTAGAGGTCCCCGGCCGGCCCACCATGGATCCCGGGCCCCCCCTGACCGGCGAGGCGGATCTGTCGACCCTGGGTCACCCCGGCGGGGATGCGCACGTTCAGCGTGCGGCCGTGCATGGTCACGTGGCCGTCGGCCCCGATCTCCGGGACATCGAGGCGAAGCTGGCGGGTGATTCCCCGGTAGGCCTCCTCCAGCTCGACGGCGATGCGCGCGCTCTGATCCTGGCCCCGGCGTTTTCGGGGCTGCCCGCCTCCATGGGCGCCGCGCTCCCCGAAGCGCTGGCCAAAGATGCTCGAGAAGAAGTCGCTGAACTCGGCGGCCTCCTCCGGGCTGAAGTGGAACTCCCGGGCCCCGGCGGCCCCACCAGGGGGCGGCCGGAAGTCTTGCCCCGCCCGCCAGTTGCTGCCCAGGGCGTCGTAGGCCGCCCGCTTCTCCGGGTCCTTGAGCACCTCGTTGGCCTCGTTGACCTCCTTGAAACGGGCCTCGGCGTCCGGCTCCTTGCTCACGTCCGGATGGAATTTGCGGGCCAGCCGGCGGTAGGCCCGCTTGATGTCATCCTGGGAGGCGTCGCGCGCCACCCCGAGCGTCTTGTAGTAATCCTTGTATTCCATCGCTGGGCCTCTGGGTCGAAGGGGTCGCCGCCGCGGCGGTCGGTCATGGGGCTGGGGTAGGACCGGTCGGGCCGAGCCTAGGGTCCGTGGGCTGGCACGGTGCGCCCGGCGGCCCAGGCGCGTAGGGCCTGGATCTGGGTATCCATCACGACCGACAGGGGCTGGGTCCTGGCGAGCTCCGCGAGCAGGGAGTCGGTATCGGGGGGACGGGTCTCGGACTCTCCGCCGTAGAGGGCCGAGACGATCGCCTGCTCGATGCCGGCCCCGGTGAACCCCTCGCTCGCCTCCCCTAGACGCCGGAGGTCGAACCGGCGCGCATCGAGGCCCCGGTTGCGCAGGTGGATGGCGAAGATCTCTGAGCGCACCTCCAGATCCGGAAGGTCCACGAAGAACAGCTCATCGATGCGCCCTTTGCGGACCAGCTCTGGCGGCAGGCGGCTCACGTCATTGGCGGTGGCCACCAGGAAGACCCGGGTGCGCCGCTCAGCCATCCAGGTGAGCAGGGTGCCCAGGATCCGCCGCCCCACCCCCTCGTCCTCCGAGCCTGTGGCGATCCCCTTCTCGATCTCGTCCATCCACAGGCAGCAAGGCTCCATGAGATCCGCGGTGGCCAGCGCCCGGCGCAGGTTCTTCTCCGTCTCCCCGATGTACTTATCGTAGAGTGCCGCGAAATCAAGCCGCAACAGCGGGACCCCGAGCCGCCCCGCCACCGCCTTGGCGGCCAGGCTCTTGCCTCCCCCCTGAACCCCTAGCAGCAGGATCCCTTTGGGGTGATCGCGGGTGCGTGCCGGATCCAGGAAGGGCTTGCGGCGGCGATCGACCCAGGCCTTGAGGTTGGCGAGTCCCGCCAGGTCCGCGTACGAGCGCGTGTCGTATTCGTAGGAGAGGATGCCCTCCGGGCTCAGGAGCTCGTACTTGGCCCGCTTGACCTCCTCCACGTCCTCACTCGTGATGGCCCCGTCCCCGCGGATGGCGTTACGGATCAAGCGCCGGGCATCGCTCTCCGTGACCCCGAGCAGGTTGCGCGAGAGCTGATCCACCGCCTCCCGCTCGGCCCGCAGATTGCGCTTGGTCCCCCCGTGCTGCCAGGCCTGGGCCTCCTCCCGGATCAGGGCCAGGATGCGGTTGCGGTCCGGGAGCCGCAGCTCGAAGCGGGCGCTGAGATGACGCAGCTCCGGCGGGGCCTCCAGGGCATGGCTCACCAGGACCAGGGTGCGCGGCAGCTCCCCATAGCCCTGGGCGATCTCCTTCAGCAGCCGCAGGTTCAGGGGGTCCCCCAGGAAGGGGTGGAAGTCGAGCAGCAGATAGAGACCACGCCCGCTGCCGGAGCGCAAATAGCGCAGGAGCTGGGTGGGCTCCGCGAGCCGCGGCTCCCCGTCCTGGTCCAGGTCGAGGCGCCGCAGGCCCTCGGTGAGGGTCCACCGGTAGGCGGGCTCGGCCAGGCGCAGGGCGAGACGCGCGAACAGGGCCAGCACCCGCGGCTCCTCCACCGACTCGATCAAGACGATGGGTGTGTCGGAGCGCAGCAGGAGCTCGAGGTCGTGCAGGTCAGGGGCCATAGGTCCAGGTCGCCGGGCCAGATCGTCGGGGCGCAAGGAGAACGCATTTTAGCTCCAACCCCCAGGCGGCGATGGTGACCCGCGCGCAAGCACTGCTGGGGCCGCGAGGCTTCACCCTCATCGCGGATGGCGTCACACAGCTCCAGGTCGAAGCTGGCACTTTCCTGAGCCTGGTGGGACTCGCCGGAGCGATTGCAGCAGGAGCTCAGGCAATCCGCCAGGTCGTGCTGGATCAGGCCGGGCTGCACCGTGTCCAGATCGATCAGGGCCAGGGTTTCTTCGGTCGGGATGCCGCGATCCATCACCCAGATGCGCTCGGCCGTGCCGTACTGGGCCTCGATCTTGGCGAGGAAGGCGGTGAGAGTCTGCTTGTCCAGCGTATTGCCGGGCAGGACCTCGTAGGCCAGGGGAAAACCGTCCGGGGTGACGATCAGGGCGATAACCACCTGGACGCAATCGGGGCGTTTGTCACGGCTGTAACCGAAGGTGCGCTTGCCCTGTTCTGGCGGATCGCATTCAAAGTAGGTGCTGGTCAGGTCGTAGAGCAGGATGTCGAAGCGGGCAGTGAAGAGGCCGCGCCAGCGTTCCTGGAGATACGAGAACAGGGCCTGTTTGTGCTCCACCAGATGATCCAGGCAGCGGTAGAGGGTGTGGCTGTGGGCGATGGCAAAGTCCTCGCCGAGCAGATCCCCCAGGGCGCTGTGGTCAAACCAGTGGCGGTGCAGACGCCACTCGCTGCCGGGGTCGATCAGACGGTAGGCGACCAGCGTCTTGAGCACATTCAGCCAGCGGGTGCCCTTGCGGCTGGGCGGCAGGCGCGGCTGCCAGAAGGTGTCCAGTTGCAGCAGGTCCCACAGCCCGCAGGCCAACCAGCACGCACCCCATTGCCGCGGACGGCGCAGTTGCAGCCCGCTCAGCGTCACCTGCACCACCGCACAGGCGAGCTCGGGCGCCCGGCGATCCTCCGGGAACAGGGCCAGCTGGGCCGCAACGCCCCGGTCTTCGTCAAACACCTCGATGGAGCGGCACCACGCCGCCCGCTGGGCGTCGTTGATCTCCCTCAGATACAAGACATGGCGCTGAACCACCCGCCCGTCGGCCACCCGGCGGTTCTCCACGACGCTCCAGTAACGGTGCTCTTTGCCGTCTTTCTGGCGCGTCTTCGATCGCAGGAACATGCCGAGAGTGTCGGCAGATTCGACAATCAGCTCAGGGACCAAGGTCGGCACTACAGACGCTGCCGCGCATACTGGCCTCAATGGCTCAGCCACTTGCGCGATCGTCAGGGGCCAGATTGGCCACAAATTGGCAAAATCCCGGGTCGAATAGTCGAAGTCGGGTTAGGAGGGAGGTCGAAGGCCTGCCTGCTGCCGCGGCACCAGCCGCGAGGTTGCATCCCCATCCCGGCCTTCCCCCTCGAGGGGGAAGGAGGTCGATCCCCAGGGGAGAAGGAGGGGGAGTCTCAATCGGGAAGGCGCTCTCGATCCTTCGCGATGCTGTTGATCCTGCTGTGGTTCTAGCCAGCGGGCGCGGTGCCGGGTAGTCGGAGTTGGACCCGCAGGCCGCCCAGCCCGGCGGGGGCGAACTCGACCTGGGCCCCGTAGGCCTCGCAGATGTCCTGGACGATGGCGAGCCCAAGGCCCGAGCCCTGGGTGCTTTGGTCCAGGCGCAGGCCCCGCTGGCCCAGCAGCGGCAGCGCCGACTCGGGGACCCCGGGACCATCGTCCTCAATCCCGACCTCGACCCAGCCCCCCGGGGTGGCGGTGGTCGCGCCCACCGCCACCCGCCCTCGCGCCCATTGCACCGCGTTCTCCAGGACGTTGCCCAGGAGCTCGGCCAGGTCCTCCGGGGCCAGGCCGACGCGGACGCCGGCGGGACATTCCAGGTCCCAGTCGATCCGGGCCCCGGGGGGCGTTCGAGCCAGGGTGCGGATCAATCCGTCCAGGCAGGCACCCAGGTCGGCGACCGGCGGCGGTCCGCCCGCCACCCGGCTCGGCCCCGAACTGGGGGAACCCGGCTGGCGGGCCCGCATGCGCCCGCGGATCAGCTCCCGGTCTACCCGCCGGCGCATCATCTGGGCGAGCTCCTCCAGGTCCTTCGCCAGCTCCGGCTGGTCCAGGGCGCGCAGGCGCTCGGCGTCCGCCGCCAGGGCCACCAGGGGGGTCTTGAGCCCGTGGGCCAGGTCCGCGGTCCAGGCCCGGGCCCGCTCGACGGCCCCCTCCTGGGCCGCGATGAGCGCGTTGAGCTCCTCCACCAGGGGCAGGACCTCCTCCGGGTGGTCCGGCTCCAGGCGCCCAAGGCCCTCGGAGCGGATGGCCCGCACCCCGTGGCGCAGGCGCTCCAAGGGGGCCAGCCCCACCCGCACCTGGAGCCAGGCGGCCAGCACCAGCGCAAGCCCCAGGATCACCAGATAGGGGAGCATGTCGGTCGCGAAGTTCCGGCGGGCCGCGACCAGCTCCCGCCTATCCAGCGCCACCGCCACCCGCAATTGGCGGGCCTCGGATTCGGGGCGGAACAGGACCCGCCGCTCCAGAACCAGCAGGGCCTGGCCGGCCGGTCCGTCCAGGTCGTGGTGGTGCAGCACCCCATCCGGTAGGTCGTCCCCCGGCAGCTTCAGCATCTGATCCCAGAGCGAGCGGGAACGCAGGAGGGTCGGAAGTCGGTCGTCCTGGATCTGCCAGTAGAGCCCGCTCAGCGGGGTGTCGAAGCGCGGGTCCGCGGGGGCGCCGGAGAGGCGGATATGCCCGTCGGGGCCGAGCTCCAGGTCACCGAGGATCTGGTCCAGGATTCGGTCGAGGCGGGCCTCCTCGTAGCGGGTAACGTGCCGCTCAAAGAGGGCGCTCAGGCCCAGACCGGCGGCCACCAGGGCTAGGGTGATGGACACCGAGGCCGCCAGCAGCAGCCGGGCACGCAGGGAAGGACGGGTCACGCGCCCGTGTCGCCGGGATCCGAGGGTGGATCGGGGATCAGATAGCCAAAGCCCCGTCGGGTCTCGATGAGATCCGCCCCCAGCTTACGGCGCAGCCGCCCCACCAGCACCTCCACCGCGTTGCTGTCCCGCTCGATCCCATCCTGC
>JBLMWY010000227.1:0-3651 GCA_050257475.1 Bdellovibrio bacteriovorus | reverse complement strand
TGCCCGGCCGCCAGCGAGGATAACCCCCGTGATCTGGGCGGGCCTCAGGCAGGGCTCAGGGTCCATGGGCTCTCGCTGGAGTCTGGCGCGGACGAGCAGTGGCGCGGAGGGCCGACATTAGGGTTGCTGCACGGGCATGATTCGTTGGCGTCGATTCTGGGAGGACTCTATCATTCGGACGAATCGATCCGAAGTTTCCCAAGTTGGCCGGCCCCGGGTGTCGGTCCGCCAAGAGTTGCGCCAGCCATGCCTGAAGCGCCGGACCAAAGCGCCGACTCGATCCTGTACCTGGGCACAGACCCGGCCCTTCGCGATCTTCTGCGCGCCAGCGCGGCCGCCCTGGGGGCATCGCTGCGCGGTTGCCGCACCCTGGCCGGCTTGGCACTGGCCGCCTCCCTGGACCCGCCCCAGCTCCTGGTCCTGGAGGCGGCCGCCCTAGGGCCCAGGCGGACACCGGGTCATGTGCTGGATCGGGTGCAAGAGGAGTCGGGGGTGCGCCCGCCGCTGCTGTGCCTGGGTGATATGCCATCGGGCGCGCTGGAAGGGGTGCAGACCGTGCTGCAGCCCCCCTTCGACGACCGGCGTCTGGCGCAGGCCTTGGAGGAGCTGCTCCGCCGCCCCCGGCTGGAGGTGAGCCGGGTGCTCCTGCTCGGGGATTCTCCCGTCCAAGAGTCGCTCCATGGGCGCCTGTTGCGGGGCGCGGGGATGCGGGTCGAGTGGGTCTCGGACCCGGGCCAGATCGAGGCGGTGGTGGAGCGTCTGCGCCCGCACCTGGCGATTCTTGACCTGGACATGGAGGCGGGGGAGGGATCCCTGGACACTCGGCTCCGGGATTGTCCGGCCTGCGGGGACCTGCCGATCGTCTTTCTGTCGGGCGAACCGTCGGATGGCGAGGGCCTGGCGGGGCGACGGATCGGCGGCGACGACTACCTGGTCAAGCCGGTGGAGCCGGGGCAACTGATCGCCACGGTCCGGGCCTGTCTCGGGGGAGGCGGGCAGGGCGGGGTGCCGGAGGTCATCCCCCCCGCGGCGGAGGCCCCTGGCGCCGCCCTGGTGCAGAGCGCCGTCCATTTCCTGCAGCGGCTCGACAAGGAGTTGGCCGAGGGTTGGGGCCCCGGGCCCGGCCAGGCCATCCTCTATCTGGCGCCCGACCAGGACCTCGAGGCCCTGGCCGGCGCGGTACCCGGCGACGTCGTCGGGTTTCAGCGCGTCCTCGCCGATCACCTGGCCCCACTGGTTGAGGCAGGAGATCGGGCGGCCTGGTTGAGCGACCTGGGGTTGGCGCTGTGGGTGACGCGCCGCGACGACGCCGAGGTGATGGCCTTTGCGCAGCGGGTCCTCCAGTCCTTGACCTCATCGACGGCCGGGGTGCCACCCAGTCGTGGGGGGCTCAGCCTGGGAGTGGGCGCCTTCCTGCCGCCGGCGGACGATGCCCACACCCTGATCTCCCGGGCCCAAGCGGCCTGTGCCCGAGCCCGCTCGGCCGGCGGCGGACGGGTGCTGGTGCACCAATGCCCGGGAGACGCTGACCTCCCCTTGAGGGCTGGGGAGCTCCGGGCGACTGGAGCGGATGAGGCCATTGCGCCTCTACTCCGACGCGCCCTGGCGGGCGACGGCTTCCGGCTCCTGTACCAGCCGATCCTGCCCCTGCGCAAGGTGACCGAGCAGCGCTACGAGGTGCTGTTGCGGCTGCGCACCCCCGAAGGCGTCATCATCCCGCCCCTCACCTTCCTCCCCGTGGCCCAGCGACTGGGGTTGCTGCCGGTGCTGGACCGCTGGGTGCTGTCGGGGGCCTTGAGGGTCTTGCGTCAGGAGCGCGATTTGGGTCGCCCGACCCGCTTCCTGATCCATCAAACCCCGGAGAGCCTGGCGGCGCCGAACTGGCTCGACGGGGTGCGCGACGAGATTCTGAGGTTCGACCTGATCCGCCAGCGCCCGCTGCTGGAGCTCAGCGCGGAGGGCATCCTCGCCAGCGAGGTGAAGGTGCGACACCTGTTCCCGGAGCTCGCGCGGCTCGGGATCGAGGTCTGTCTCACCGGTATCACCGACGGCAAAGATCACCTGCGCCTGATTCGTCGCCGGCATGTCACCTGCGTCAAGCTGGCCCCGGGGCTGACGGCCCAGGGGACCCTGCGGGGGCTCAAGGCCACGGTGGAAGCGCTGCACGAGCTCGGGGTCTCGGTCATCGCCTCCGGTGTCGAGGACCCGGAGACGATCGGCCGGGTCTGGTCCAGCGGGGTGGACTATATCCAGGGCAACCTGATCCAATTCCCCGAGGAGACCCTGGACTTCAATTTTGGGGAGACGTCCCTCCACTAAGCGGCGCCGGCGTGGCCGCTGGCGCCGCTCGCCGCGACCCCAGGCTCAGAGGGTCTTGGCCTGCTCCGCGAGATAGATCCAGGTGTCGATGACCGTGTCCGGGTTGAGCGACATGCTCTCGATCCCCTGGCGCAGCAGCCAGTCCGCCAGGTCCTTGTGGTCCGAGGGGCCCTGACCGCAGATGCCGATATATTTTCCCTGGTCGCGGCAGGCGGCGATGGCCATGGAAAGCATGCGCTTGACCGCCGGGTCGCGCTCATCGAAGTCGGCGGCCACCAGGCTCGAGTCCCGGTCCAGACCCAGGGTGAGCTGGGTCATGTCGTTGGAGCCGATGGAGAAGCCGTCGAAGTGCTCCAGGAACTCCTCCGCCAGCACCGCGTTGGAGGGGATCTCGCACATCATGATGAGCCGCAGCCCGTTCTCCCCGCGCCTGAGCCCCTGGGCGGCGAGCGCATCCACCACCGCCTTGGCCTGACCCAGGGTGCGCACGAAGGGGATCATGACCTCCAGGTTGGTGAGGCCCATCTCATCGCGGACCCGCCGGATCGCCTCGCACTCCAGCTCGAAGCACTCCCTGAAGCTCTCGGCCACATAGCGGCCCGCCCCCCGGAACCCAATCATGGGGTTCTCCTCGTCCGGCTCGTAGCGGGGGCCCCCGATCAGGTTGGCGTACTCATTGGACTTGAAGTCCGACATGCGGACTATGACCGGGTTGGGGGCGAAGGCCGCCGCTAGGGTGCTGATCCCCTCGGCGAGCTTGGCCACATAGAACTCCCGGGGACTCGCGTAGGCGGCGATGCGGGGGGCTATCTCGGCCTTGAGATCCGCGGGCAGCCGGTCGTACTCCAGCAGGGCCTTGGGGTGGATGCCGATGGAGTTGCTGATGATGAACTCGAGCCGAGCGAGTCCTATGCCCTTGTTGGGGGTGGCGGCGAAGGCGAAGGCCCGCTCGGGGTTGCCCACGTTCATCATGATCTTGACCGGGATCTCGGGCATGGCCGTGAGCTCGATCCGCTTGTGCTCGAAGGGCAGCAGGCCGTCATAGATGAAGCCCGTGTCGCCCTCGGCGCAGCTCACGGTCACGGGGCGGCCGTCGTGGATGCGGTCGGTCGCGTCGTTGCAGCCCACCACCGCCGGCACCCCCAGCTCCCGGGCGATGATGGCCGAATGGCAGTTGCGGCCACCCCGGTTGGTGACGATGGCGGCGGCGAGCTTCATCACCGGCTCCCAGTCCGGGTCCGTCATGTCGGTGACCAGGACGTCCCCGGACTCCACCCGGTGCATGTCGGCGGCGGACTCGATGACCTTGGCCGCCCCCGACCCGATGCGGTG
>JBLMWY010000226.1:0-9568 GCA_050257475.1 Bdellovibrio bacteriovorus | reverse complement strand
CCCTGAGTCTCGAGAATTTGGCGGATCTCTACGGGACCGCCGCCCGGCTGCTGCGGCGCAATCTCGCTGGGGGTCCGCGCATCACCCGCGACATCCCTGACGGACGCGGGCCCCTGTGGGTCTACGGGCGGGCCGGGCGACCCTGCCTGGTCTGCGAAACCCCCGTGCGGCGGGAGCGTCTCGGGCGCAATCCTCGCTCGACCTACTGGTGCCCGGCCTGCCAGGGAGCGAGGCCCGCCTCCTGAGGAGGTGGGTCTGACCTATGGTCGGCCGACGCCGTGGATCTCCTCGCGGCGCTGCCTTGCGGGCGGGCGGCCCGAGCGCCGGCGGGGCCTTCGGTTGATGCCTCATCCGCTCGCCGACTGGGCGCGGCTCCTGGCCCTGACCCTTATGTGGGGCTCGGCCTTCCTGCTGACCAAGGTCGCCGTTTCGGCCCTGGACCCGGACCTGGTGGTGGCGGGGCGCTTGCTGGTGGCGTGTGTGCTGCTGGTGCCCTGGGCGCTGCTGCGCCTGACCAGGGGCGACTGCGACGGCTTCTGGCGGGCCCGTCTGTGGCTCTTTCTGCTCCTGATTGCGGTATTCGGAAACGCCTTGCCCTTCTCGCTCATCGCCTGGGGCCAGCAGCGCGTCGACAGCGGTATCGCCGGCATCCTGATGGCCGTGATGCCCCTGGCCACCCTCGGGCTGTCCCATTATCTGGTTCCCGGCGAACGTCTGACACCCTATCGGGTCGCGGGCTTCGCGTTTGGGTTTCTGGGGGTTCTGGTGCTCCTGGGCCCGGATGCCCTGAGGGACGCGACCGAGACTGAGGGAAAGCTGCTGCCGATGCTGGCGATCCTGGGTGGGGCCCTGTGCTACGCCATCTCGGCCATCCTGGCGCGACTGCGTCCGCCGAGCGGGGCCCTGCCCAGCGCCGCCGCCACCACACTCCTGGCCGCGGGACTGATGCTGCCCTTGGTGCTGGGCCCGGCAGATCTGGACCGAGCCGGTGAGCTCAGGGGTGCCCCCCTGGCGGCGGTGCTGGCCCTTGGGGCCTTCTCCACCGCCTGGGCCGCGATCCTCTATTTCCAGCTCATCAAGAGTGCGGGTCCCGCCTTCGTCTCCCAGCTCAACTACCTGATTCCGCTCTGGGCGGTGGCGGTGGGGATCCTGTTCCTGGGGGAGCGGCCGGAGCCGAACGCACTCTATGCCCTGGTCTTGATCCTGGGAGGCATCCTGCTGACCCAGATGGAGCGTCGCCGCGCCTTGCATCGGTGCACCCAAGGCCCGCGCGGGGGGTCCCGCTGATACCTCAGCCCGCCTTGACCGAGGCAAAGGCCTGAAGGGCCTCCGTCCGGGACCGGCTCAGGTCCACCACCGGGTGAGGATAGTCGCGGCCCAGCCCGACCCCGGCCCCCTGCAAGACGGAGCTCGGTGCCGTCCAGGGTTGATGGATGTACTTGGTAGGTAGCCGGGCGAGCTCGGGACACCAACGCCGGACATAGGCGCCCTCGGGGTCGAAACGCTCCCCCTGGCGCACCGGGTTGAAGATGCGGAAGTAGGGGGCGGCATCGGCCCCGCAGCCGGCGCTCCACTGCCAGCCCAGGGTGTTGCTGGCCAGGTCCGCGTCCACCAGGGTGTCCCAGAACCAGCGGGCCCCCTCCTGCCAGGGCAGGCGCAGGTTTTTGGTTAGGAAGGAGGCCACCACCATGCGCACCCGGTTGTGCATCCAGCCTGTGTGCCAGAGCTCGCGCATGCCGGCGTCCACCAGGGGTATGCCGGTCTGACCCCGCTGCCAGGCGCGAAGCAGGATGCCGTCGCGGTCCTCCCGCCAGGGAAGGCGGGCGAAGCGCGGATCCAGGGGCTGCTCCGGGGTGGCCGGGAAGTGATAGAGCAGGTGATGGGCAAACTCCCGCCACAGGATCTCCCGCACGAAGGGCTCTGCGGTCGGGCCCCTGAGGTCGCCGTGCTGCTCGGCGATCTGCGTGATGACCTGTCGCGGGCCGATCTCCCCAAAGTGCAGATGGGGCGAGAGGCGGGAGGTTCCGGTAACCGCGGGTAGATCACGCCGCGCCCCATAGCTTGCCAGCCCTTGCGCGATGAAGGACTGGGCCTGCTCCAGGGCCGCCGCCTCACCTGGCTGCCAGCGCCCGATTAACCCCTGGTCCCAGGGGAGGCGGGGTAGCAAGCTGAGGTCGGCGAGATCGGTGCCCGGGTACTCGGGTGGCGGGGGCAGCACCGCCGGCGCGGCCAGCGGCGCCGAGTCCCCAAGTGCCGATTCACAGCGGCGCCAGAAGGCGCTGTAGACCCGGTAGGGCTCCCCGGCGCCCGTACGGACCTCCCAGGGCTCGAACAGGAGGGCTGACTTGTGGCTCTGACACTCCAGCCCCCGCTCACGCAGGACGACCTTGATTCGGGCGTCCCGCTCCCGGGTGGCCGGGTCATAGAGCCTGTTCCAGAAGACTCGGGTCGCGCCGACGGCCTGGGCGACCTTGACCAGGGTGTCCAGGCTGCCCCCGCGCTCGATGACCAGCCGGCTCCCCCGCCCCAGAAGGGACTGGTCCAGGGCGGCGAGGCTGCGATGAAGCCACCAGTTGGAGGCCGCCCCGGGGGCCCAGGGGGCGCCCTCCTCCGGGGAATGGATATAGAGTGGTAGAACCTGGTCGCAGGTGGCGGCGGCCTCGGCGAGCGCCGGGTTGTCCGTCAGCCGCAGGTCCCGGCGCAGCCACAGGATGCCGGTCATGGGCCCCCTCAAGGGGCCAGGACCTCCGCGAGGAAGGACTGCATCAGCGACCAGGATCGGGCGTCGGCCTTTGGATCATAGGCAAGGCTCTCCATTCCGTAGCTGCCGGCGTCGGGATTGGTGAAGCCGTGCTTGGCCCCCCCATAGATGGCCATCTCCCAGTCGGCCCCCACGGCGTCCAGGGCCTGCTGGAAGGCCGCGACGCGCTCGGCTGGGACGTGTGAATCCTGGTCCCCGTGGGCGATCAGGATGCTCGGCTTGATGGCCCCCTGTTGCTCGGCGCTGGGCACGGGCAAGGATCCGTGGAAGCTCACCACGCCGTCCAGGTCCGCCCCCGCGTAGGCGAGCTGCATCACGGTGGCCCCACCGAAGCAGTAGCCGATGGCGGCGAGGTGCTCCCCGTCGACCTTGTCGCTGGCCTTCAGCGCCTCCAGGCCCGCCAGGGCGCGCCTCTGCCAGGCGTCCTGGTTCTCGGTGATCTGCATCATCCAGCCCTTGGCGTCCGCGGCGTGCTCGGTGACCCGATTATCCCCGTACATGTCCGCCGCGAAGGCCACATAGCCCAGCTCCGCCAGCATCTCGGCGCGGCGCTTGGCGTAATCGTTCAGCCCCCACCACTCGTGGACCACCAGCACACCGGGACGCTTGCCCGGCAGGCTGTCGTCGTAGGCGATATATCCGGTGAGGGTCTGGTCCCCGTCCTGATACTGGACGGACTCGGTCTTCACCTCAGCGAACGCCGCCGCCGGCAGGAGGAGCGTGAGCGTCAGGGTCAGGATGGGGGTACGGATCGCCTTCATGGTGCCTCCAATGGTTATGCGGTCTTGAGCTCCCCTGGGTTGGGGCTCGGATCAGGCGATCAAGAGGATCAGGTTGTAGAGCAGGGCCCAGCCGGCGGCGGTGTAGAGGAAGATGCGCCCCACCGGGACCAGGGCCACCGGGATGGCGAGGAGCGCGCCCAGGGCAAGCATGGGCCAGACCATCGCGGAGGTGACGAGTGACTTGAGGGTCCAGTCCTTAAGCAGCATGAGGAAGAGCTCGATACCCAGGGTCAGGAACGCGGTGACGCCGATCCAGGCCATATAACGAAGCAGCCAGGTGGTCAGGCCACTGAGCAGGGTCTTGAGTGCCGAGGTGGCGCTTGCCATGGCCCTTGCTGCGCTTGGAATCCGCTGCTGGTGGTTGGTCAGAGGCAGGTCGGGGTTCAGCCCGAAGGCGAGCTTTCAGGCAGCGCCAACTGTCGCAGTCGGGCTGAAGCCCTACCTACGCGGCGCCGCCGCCTGCCCGGGTCAGCCGTGTCCGATGAGCTCGTCCACGTGGGTGCTTACGCAGCGCCCCAGGGCGGACAGGGTATAACCCCCCTCCAGGCAGGAGACCACCCGCTCCCGGGCATGTTTGCGGGCTAGCTCATGGAGCTTGCGGGTAATCCAGGCATAATCGGCCTCTACCAGCTTGAAGTGGGCCATGTCGTCCTCCGCATGACCGTCGAAGCCCGCGGAGATCAGGATCATCTGGGGTGCGAAGGCATCCAGGCGCGGCAGCCAGGCGCGCTCCACGGCGGCCCGGTACTCGGCCCCTCCGGTGAGTCGCGGCAGGGGCAGGTTGCAGATGTTGGGCAGGTCCGTGTCCGCCCCGCTGCCGGGATAGAAGGGGTGCTGGAAGCTCGAGCAGAACAGCACCCGTTCGTCACCCGCGAAGATCTCCTCGGTGCCATTGCCGTGGTGCACGTCGAAGTCCACGATGGCCACCCGCTGGAGCCCATGGTGCTCCAGGGCGTGGGCGGCCCCCACCGCCACATTGTTGAAGAAGCAGAAGCCTCCCGGGCTACGCCGCCCTGCGTGGTGACCCGGCGGGCGCACGCAGCAGAAGGCGGCGTGGTGACGCTCGCTCATCACCAGGTCCACCGCCAGGACGGCGGCCCCGGCGGAGCGCAGGGCCGCCTCCAGTGTGCCGCTGTTCATGGCGGTGTCGCCGTCCACCCAGGCCAGGACGTCATCGACCTGGGGTGCCGCGTCGATGATGGCCTGGATGTAGTCGCGATCGTGGACCCGCGCCAGTTGGTCGACGCTGGCAGCCGGGGCGTCATAATGGGTGACCAGCATCTCCATGCCCGAGGCAATCAGCCGATCCTGGATCGCGTAGAGGCGTTCGGGGCACTCGGGGTGATGGGGCCCCATGCGGTGGGCCTTGCAGGCCTCGTGGGAGATGAAGGCGAGGTTCATGGAGGGTCCTCGATGGGCGGCCGCCGCGCCCCTGAGGTCCAGGTCACCTTTGGGCGACGTGCGGGGCGATGCTCGTTAGTGTCCGTGGATCCGACACCGTAAGCCCGTAAGCGCGGTGTCATCAAAGCTTAAACCCAATCCCCCCGAGGAGGGCAGACCCCCATGCGCTTGTCCGACGTCGACCAGTTGTTTACCCCCGGGGCGGTGGCGGTCTTTGGCGCGAGCGACAGCCCGGGATCCATCGGTGGCCAGGTCTTTCGCAACCTGCTCGCCGGCGGCTTCAAGGGTCACAGCTACGCCATCAACCCCAAATACGAGCAGGTGGCGGGCCAGCCCTGCTATCCGAACCTGACAGCGCTGGACAAGCACGTGGACCTGGCCCTGATCGCCACCCCCGCCAACCGGGTGGCGGGGATCCTGGACCAGTGCGGGGAGCTCGGGGTGCGGGTGGCCGTGGTCTACTCCGCCGGCTTCGGTGAGCAGGGGGAGCGGGGCACCGCACTGCAGGACCAACTGGTGGAGGCGGCGCGGCGTAACCGCATCCGGGTGCTGGGCCCCAACTGCCTGGGGGTGATGCGTCCCCAGCACGGCCTCAACGCCAGCGTGGGCCAGGACATGCCCCGCCGGGGCAACGTGGCCCTGGTGTCCCAGTCCGGGGCCATCTGCACCGCTATGATTGACTGGTCCGAGCGGCGTCAGCTCGGGCTCTCCGCCGTGGTCTCCCTGGGGGCGGCGGCGGACGTGGACTTCGGCGACATCCTGGATTACCTGGCGCTCGACAGTCAGACCCAGTGCATCCTGCTCTACGTGGAGGGGATCCGTAACGCCCGCCGCTTCATGAGCGGGCTGCGGGCGGCGGCGCGCCTCAAGCCGGTGGTGGTGGTGAAGGCGGGCCGGCACCCGGCGGGGACCCGCGCCATCAAGTCCCACACCGGGGCCTGGGTGGGCTCGGCCGACGTCTTTCGTGCAGTCACCGAGCGGGCCGGCGTGGTGCAGGTGGCCCACCTGGAGGAGCTCTTCGCCGCCGCTCAGGTCTTCGGCACCGGGCGGCGCCTGGCCGGTGAGCGCATCGCCATCATCACCAACGGTGGCGGTCCGGGCGTGCTGGCCGCGGACCGGGCCCAGGACCTGGGGCTGGTGCTGGCCTCCTTCTCCGACGCCACCCGCCAGCGGCTGGAGAAGGCCTTGCCGGATCACTGGTCCCATGGCAACCCGGTGGACATCATCGGCGACGCGCCCCCCGAGCGCTACCGGGTGGCCCTGGACGCCTGCCTCGAAGACCCGGAGCTCGATGGGGTCCTGTGCATCCTGGCCCCCCTGGCATCCGGGGATCCCACCGGCACCGCCCAGCAGGTGATCGAGGCCGCCAAGAAGACCAAGAAGCCGGTGCTGGCCTGCTGGATGGGGGGCAACCGGGTGGCGGAGGCCCAGGCCCTCTTTGCCGAGCACCACGTGCCCCATTTCGAGACCCCGGAGATCGCCATCGAGGCCATGTCCTTCCTGGCGGCCTACCAGCGCAACCAGCAGCTCCTGATGCAGTCCCCCGGGCCCCTGTCCCAACAGGACGCCCCGGACGTGGAGGGGGCCCGGCTCATCATCGAGGGGGTCATGGCCGAGGGGCGCAAGACCCTCGGCATCATCGAGGCCAAGGCGATCCTGGCCGCCTTCCGTATCCCCACCATGCAGGCGGTGCTGGCCCGCACCCCCAACGAGGCCCTGATGGCGGCCCAGGCCCTGGGCTTCCCGGTGGTGCTGAAGATTCACTCACCGGATCTGGAGCACAAGTCCGACGTGGATGGGGTCCATCTCAACATCACCAGCGCCCAGTCGGTGCGCCGCATCTACGGCGAGATCGTGGACCGGGCCCGGCGACTGCGCCCCGACGCCCGTATCGAGGGGGTCACGGTCGAGCACATGGTCTCCAAGCGGGCCGCCCGGGAGCTGATGATCGGGGTAAGCCGCGACGCCATCTTCGGCCCGGTGATCAGCTTCGGCGCCGGCGGGACCGAGGTGGAGGTGCTGGAGGACCGGGCCCTAGGCCTGCCGCCGCTCAATGCCTTCATCGTCCAGACCATGATCGACCACACCCGGGTGGCGCGTCTCATGGGGGCCTTCCACCAGATGCCGCCCATGAACCGGGTGGCCCTGGCGCGCATCCTCCAGCGCGTCTCCGAGATGGTCTGCGAGCTCCCCGAGATCATCGGCATGGAGATCAACCCCCTGATCGGTAACGACAAGGAGGTGATCGCCGTGGACGCCCGCATCCAGGTGAACTATCGCCCGCCCCAGCAGACCACCTACGGCCACATGGCCATCCATCCCTACCCCAGCCATCTGATCGAGCGGGTCCCGCTCCCGGACGGCAAGGATCTCACCATCCGCCCCATCCGTCCCGAGGACGCCCTGCTCACCCAGGAGTTCGTGCGTGGGCTCTCGGAGCAGACCAAATATTTCCGCTACATGCAGGCCATCAAGGAGCTCACCCCCGAGATGCTGGTGCGCTTCACCCAGATCGACTACGACCGGGAAATGGCCCTGATCGGGGTGATCGAGCATGAGGGCGAGGAGGTGGAGGTGGGGGTCGCCCGTTATATCTCGCGCCCCGGGGGCGAGGCCTGCGAGTTCGCCATCGTGGTGTCCGATACCTGGCGCAATCTAGGCATCGGCGCCCGGCTGATGCGCTCCCTGATGGCCAATGCCCGCACCCGCGGGTTCCACGTCATGGAGGGGGAGGTGCTGGCCGCCAACACGCGCATGTTGGCCCTGGTGAAGTCGCTCGGGTTCCGCATCGAGAGCGACCCCCAGGACCCGGCCATCAAGCTGGTGACGAAGATCCTATGAAGCGCCGCCATCCCTGCGCCGCCCCGAGGCCCCGGCGATGACGGGGCCCGTCGCCGGCCCGACGCCAGATCCGGCACCGGCCCCGACCCTGGCGAGCTACGACGCCATCCCCTACGAGAGCTTCGCCCTCCCGGAGACTCACCCGGACCATCTGGGCGCCATCGGTGCGTTGCTGGGGATCGACGCCGCCCCCGTCGATGGCTGCCGGGTCCTGGAGCTGGGGTCGGCGGCCGGGGGCAACCTGATCCCCATGGCCTTCCAGCTCCCGGGGAGCGACTTCGTGGGGGTGGAGCTCTCCGCCCAGCAGGCGGGCCGCGGCCAGGCGCTGATCGGGGAGCTGGGTCTTGGGAACTGTCGGCTGCTGCATCAGGACATCCTGGGTCTGAATCCGGACCCGGCCGGGGGTCTCGGGAGCTTCGACTACATCCTGGTCCATGGCGTCTACTCCTGGGTCCCGGAACCGGTGCGCGAGCACATCCTGAGGCTCTGCGGCGGCCTCTTGGCGGCGCACGGCATCGCCTATGTGAGCTACAACGTGGCTCCGGGTTGGCGCAGCCGCGGGATGCTCAGGGACATGCTGCTCCACCACTGCCGCGAGGCGCATTCACCGGCGGAGCGTCTGGCCAAGGCGCGGCAGCTCCTGGATCTGCTCGCCGCCGGTCTGGCGGGGGATGGGCGGCCGGAGGCGGAGGTGCTGCGCCGGGAGCTTGAGTATCTGCAGGGGGCGCGCGCCAGCTACCTCTACCACGAGTACCTGGAGGAGGTGAACGCGCCGGAGACCTTCAGCGACTTTATGGCCCGTGCCAGGGGGCATGGGCTGCGCTATCTCGCGGATGCCCGGCTCCATACCCTCTTCCCCACCAGCCTCAACCCCGCCGCCCAGTCCGTGCTGGACCGCTTCGAGACCCAGTCGGAGATGGAGCAGTACATGGACTTCTTCACCCTGAGACCCTTCCGGCGCAGCCTGCTGGTGAGGGTGGGGGCGGAGCCCAACCTGGACATCGACCTGGGCCGCCTGCTCGGATTCAGCCTCTACGGGGACCTCGAGCCGGCGGAGACGGCAGTCATGGATCGGGCCCTGCCCCAGAGCTACCGCACGGCCGGGGGGGGCGCCTTTCACCTGGAGCATCCACTCACCAAGGCCCTGGTGGAGCGGCTCGCGGCCGTCTACCCAAACGCTCGGCCCCTGCCCGACCTGCTAGAGGAGTCCCGGCGTCTGGTGGGGCGGTGCGGCGGGGAGGCCCGCTCGCAGGAGACCCGGGCCTGTCTCTCCGAGGTCTTCAGTCTCTACTGCTCCGGCGGTCTGGGCCTGAGCCGCAGGGCCGCGGCCTGGCCGGCCCGGGTGAGCGCGCGCCCCTGCGCCACCCCGCTCGCCCGTGCCCAGGCGGCGGCCGGCGAGGGTCATGCCGCCACCGCGCGCCATCGGGTCCTGGCCCTCGACCCCCTTTCCGCCCACCTGCTCGGCCTGCTGGACGGCACCCGGGATCGGGCCTCGCTCATCCGGGGGCTGATGGGGCAGCTTCGGGGGCAGCCGGATCTGGCCCCTGATCTGATGGCCCGGTGCCAGGATCCCGGCGAGCTGGAGACGGCGGTGGCGGAGAATCTGGAGCGGCTGCTCTGTCTCTTCGCCCGCAATGGGCTGCTGCAGTCCTGAAACGCCTTCGGCTCACCGGCTCAGGCCCACGAAACGCTGGGTATCGTCCGGACGGACCAGGAGCAGGAGGCGCCGTCCGCCGCTGCCTTCCTTGACCGCCCGTTGGAACTCGCCGGCGTCTCTCACCGG
>JBLMWY010000225.1:0-7572 GCA_050257475.1 Bdellovibrio bacteriovorus | reverse complement strand
CACGGCAACGCGCCTTGAAGAAAAAAGATTCTCGCGATGCCAACAGCTCCTGTGGATAACTTTGTGGGCAACCCCGGGGCAAGCGCACCTGAGGCGCACCGTTACTGGCCCCCAGTCAAATCGGCGGGAATTTGACCGCCCGAGCACGTCCTTAATGAATTCCGATGGATAGACCCACCCACCGTCCCCAACCGGGGCGCGGCCGAAGCCTTGAGGTCTCCCGTCGCGACCGCCCCCTAGGCCAGTGTGCACACGGCGGTCTTACCTCAGCCTCCCGGGACCGCTGTGGGCCCCGTATCCAGTCCCCCCGCATCCCTGCGCCGCCAGCCGCGGAAGAATCCTACTATTCGAATATGCTGATGAAACAAACCTTTTCGGAACTGCAATGGACTTGCGCTCAACGGGGAAAAGCCCGAGCATAGGTCGCGAGGAAGCGCCGGGCCAAGCATCGGCGGCACTGTCACAGGCCCCCCGCAGGGCCATCCCCCCCGACCCCTTAGCCGTAACTGTCAAGCATGACGCCTGCCGATCTCAAACCCGTCCGCGACCACATCGCCTCCCGCATCATCGGCCAGCAACAGTTCATCGACAGCATGCTGATCTGCCTGCTGAGCGATGGTCATCTGCTGGTGGAGGGCATGCCGGGTCTTGCCAAGACCACGGCCGTCAAGGCCCTGGCTGAGGCCCTGGAGGGCGACTTCCACCGGGTCCAGTTCACCCCGGATCTGCTCCCCTCGGATCTCATTGGGACCGATATCTACCGCCATGAGAAGGGCGAGTTCGAGTTCCGCCAGGGGCCGCTCTTCCACAACATCCTGCTCGCCGATGAGGTGAACCGGGCCCCGGCCAAGGTTCAGTCGGCCCTGCTGGAGGCCATGGCGGAGCACCAGATCACCGTGGGCCAGAGGACCTATCCCCTGCCCCGGCTCTTCATGGTGCTGGCCACCCAAAACCCGGTGGAGCAGGAGGGGACCTATCACCTGCCCGAGGCCCAGCTCGACCGCTTCCTGATGGAGGCGGTGGTCACCTACCCGACCCGCGAGGACGAGCTCAAGATCCTCGACCTCGACAGCCAGCAGCAGAAGCAGAACTACCAGGCGCCCGCCAAGCAGCTCACCCAGGCCGAGCTCTTCGCCATGCGCCGGGACGTGGCCAACCTGTACCTGGACCCCAAGCTCCACAACTACATCGTCGATCTGGTCCAGGCCACCCGCAACCCGAAGCTCTACGACTCGGACCTCGGCCGCTGGTGCCGCTTCGGGGCTTCGCCCCGGGCCAGCATCGCGCTGGCCCGCTGCGCCCGCGCCCGCGCCTGGCTGGACGGCGATCAATTCGTGGCTCCCCACCACATCCAGTCGGTGGCCCCGGAGATACTCCGGCATCGCCTGCTGCTCACCTTCGAGGCGGAGGCCGAGGGCATCACCACCGACGAGTTCGTCAATCGGCTCCTCAACCTGGTGGCCATCCCCTGAGTCGGGGCGGAGGCCCAGAGCACCCGTTGAACCGTCGCCCCGTGAATCCTTTCCCTTGCGCCACTGGGCCGCGGTAAAGGCCCCGCCATGAGCCTCTATCCCCGACTCGACGACCTGCTGGAGCTGCGCCACCAGGCCCATACCCTGGGGCTGCCGTCCCACCACCTGGTCAACTCCACCTTCGCCGGCCTCTATGCCTCGGTGTTTCGGGGCGCCGGGGTCAACTTCGAGGAGGTGCGGGAGTACCGGGAGGGAGACGACATCCGCTACATGGACTGGAAGGTCACCGCCCGGACCCACCGCCCCCACCTCAAGCTGTTCAGGGAGGAGCGGGAGCGCAGCGTGGTCCTGTGCGTGGATCGGGGACCCCACATGGCCTTCGGCACCCGGGGGACCTTCAAATCGGTCCAGGCGGCGCGGGCCGCGGCCCTCATCGGTTGGGCCGCCAGCCGGCTCAATGACCGGGTGGGTGGTCTGGTCTTTGGCGACCCCAAGGCGGGCCTGCAACACTTCCGGCCCTCCCGGGGCCGCCGCGCCCTTTGGCAACTCCTACGTACCCTGACCGAGCCCGCCACTGAGCACGATCGCTCCATCGACTGCCTGGAGGGCGCCCTGCAGCGGGCCACCTCGGGCCTGCCCACCGGCTCCCTGGTGTTCGTGATCGCGGACCTCAACCGCGACGCCATGACCCTGGAGCGGGTCCTGGGGGCCCTGATCCAACGGAATTCCGTGGTCCTGCTGCCGGTGGACGACCCGGCGGACTGGGAGATCCCCTCCATGGGGGTCGCCACCTTCACCGGGACCGACGGCACCCTAATCGAGATCGACACCGATGATCCCCAGGCCCACCGGGAGTACCGGCGGGCCTGGCAGGCACGGCGCGATCTGCTCCAGGCCATGGCCCACCGGCTCCACATCATCCTGCTGCCCGTGAGCACGGATCACGAGATTCATCTGAGCCTTATCCACGCCCTGGAGCAGCGGGCCAAGGCAAGAGTCTTCTGATGCAGCCAGGATTCGATCAACTGCGGGATATCCAAGGGATCAGCGGCGTTCCCTGGTGGCCGCTCGCCACCGGCTGGTGGCTGCTGATCGCGGGCACAGTGGTGCTCGCCATCGCCATCTATCACTGGCGCTTCATCCTGCGGCTACGCGTTCCCATCCCCGGGATCACCCTGGGCACCTGGCGCTGGGACGCCGCGGCGGCGCTCCGCTCCTTGGGTCGCCGGGCGCGCGAGGGCCAGGACCCCAAGCAGACGGCCGGGGAGCTCTCCGAGCTCCTGCGCCGCATCGCCATGGCCCGCTGGGGCCGGGAGTCCTGCGCGGGTCTCAACGGGGAGGCCTGGCTCGCCTGGCTCGCCGAAAAGGACCCCGCCGGGTTCCCCTGGGAGCAGCGGGGTCGGCCCCTGATCACCGCCCCCTACGCTCCCCGGGGGGCCCTGGGCGAGCGGGACCTGCTGGCCCTGATCGATGCCGCCTTCGCCTGGGTCTCGGCCCCCGACCCCAAGCCTGCGCGCGGGACCAGGCGCTGGGGACTCCCCAGGATCGGGGACCTGCTACCCTGGGGACGTCGCCCGCGCGGCGAGGCCGCCGGCGCCTAAGTCACGCTGAGTCACCTGATGTTTGAGTTCCACTGGCCTTGGGCCGCCATCCTCCTGCCCCTTCCGCTCCTCCTGCCTTACCTCTGGCCTAGGCCCGAGACCCACGAGGAGGAGCAGCTCGAGGGGCAGCGCCAGACCCTGCTGCACCCGCGCCTGGACGCCATCCAGTCTGCCTACCAGACGCGCCGCCTGCGCCGTCAGCTCGGCGGCTGGATCTACCGGGCCCTGCTCGCCTTACTGTGGGCCGGACTGGTGGTGGCCCTGATGCGGCCCCAGTGGCTCACCCCCTATACCGAGGTCAGCACCCCAGGCTACGACCTCATGCTCACCCTCGATGCCTCCCACTCCATGGACGCCCTCGACTTCACCGTCGGCGGACGCCAGGTCACCCGCATGCAGGTGATCAAGGGGGTGATGGGCCGCTTCATCGACGCCCGGGAGGGGGACCGCCTGGGCCTCATCGTCTTCGGTAGCCAGGCCTTCGTGCTCTCGCCCCTGTCTCTGGATCGCCACGCTGTCAAGCAACTCCTGGATGGCGTGGTCTCGAGCATCGCCGGACAGGGGACGGCCTTGGGGGATGGTATCGCCCTAGGGGTGAAGAAGCTCCGGGAGCGCCCGCCCCAGTCCCGCGTCATGGTCCTGATCGCCGATGGGGACAGTACCCATGGCAGTTTCGCCCCGGTGGAGGCGGCGCGACTGGCGCGCCTGGCGGGGGTGCGGATCTATGTCATCGGGGTCGGCAGCAAGCAGGAGCAGATCCCGATCTTCGAGGACGGACGCGTTAAGTACCGGGACGACCTGACGATGAACGAGGAGATTCTCCAGGAGGTCGCCAAGGTGACCGGCGGGGCCTACTTCCGGGCCACGGACACCCGGGCCCTGGAGGAGATCTCCGAGCGCATCAACCAGCTCGAGAAGTCGGAGGCGGAGGCCCGCACCGCCTTCCTCCCGGAGCCCCTGTATCGCTGGCCCTTGGCGGTCGCCCTGCTGGCCCTGCTGGGGCTCGGCCTGTTCCCGGAGGGACGCAAGCGCTTCGTGCGGGGGGCGGCCGGTGCCTGAGTCTGGCTTCCACTTCGCGGAGCCCGCGTGGTTCTGGGGCCTGCTCGCCATCATCCCGGTGGCCTTGTGGCTCGTGCGCAGCGCCACCCGGGCTGCCCGCGGCCCCATCCATCGCTACGCGGACGCCCACCTGCTCCCCTATCTCACGGGGACCCGGGACCTGCAGACCCACGAGCGCTGGGGCCGCTTCCTGCGCTGGTCCCTGCTGTGGGCCCTGCTGCTTGCGGCCATGGCCGGGCCCCGCTGGGATGCCACCGACGTCCGGCTCTTCCATCCGGGCAACAACCTCCTGGTGCTGCTCGACATCTCCCGCTCCATGCAGGTGGACGACGTCTCCCCCACCCGCCTCGGGCGGGCCCGCCAGGAGCTGCAGGACCTGATCATCCAGAACCGGACCGTGCGCCTGGGGCTTATCTCCTTCGCCTCGGTGCCCCTGGTGCTCTCCCCCATCACCGAGGACACCTACACCATCCTCAACGCGCTGCCTGCCCTCTCCACCGACCTGGTGAGCCTCCAGGGCAGCCGGGTGGCCATGGCCCTGGACCGGGCCGAGGCCCTGCTAGCGGGTCTCCCCGAGGACAGCGCCAAGGCCATTCTGTTGATCTCCGACGGCGATTTCGACGAGCCCGAGCTGGTGGAGCGGGTCCGCAAATTGGGCGAGCAGGGCATCCGCGTCCACGCGCTGGGGATCGGCACCCCCTCGGGCGGCCGGGTGCCCGCCCCCCGGGGCGGCTGGGTCCTGGACGGGACCGGCGCGCCCGTGGTGTCCACCCTCAACGAGTCCTTGCTCCAGTCCATGGCCGAGGCCGGCGGGGGCGTCTATCGGCTCGCGGATTACCGCGACGGTGACACCAAGGCCATCCTCAAGGCGGCGGAGGTGATGCGTCTGCCGCCGGAGGCCGGCGACGAGCGCACCCGCCTGTGGAACGAGCGCTACTGGATCCCGGTGCTCGCGGTGGTCGGGCTCCTCCTGCCCCAGTTCCGCGGCCGGCCCCGGCGGAGGACCAACCCATGAGGCATCGGCTGACGGCGTTGGGGCTGGCCCTGGGCCTCGCTGCGGCGAGTGCCCAGGCCAGCCTCTTCAAGAACAGCGAGCAAGAGGGCCTCGAACGCTTCCAGGTGGGCGACTTCGAGGGCGCCGCCCAGACCTTCCAGGATCCCTACCGCCGGGGTGTCGCCCTGTACCGGGCCGGCCGCTACGAGGAGGCCGCCCGCGCCTTCGAGCGCACAGATCGGGGCGCCGACCTCCAGGCCGCCCGCTATAACCTGGGGAACGCCCGCTTCCAGCTCGGCGACTTCGCGGGGGCCGTGGCCGCCTACGAGCAGGTCCTGAGCGCAGAGCCCGCCAACGACGACGCGGCCTACAACCTTACCCTGGCCCGCGCCATGCTCGCGCGGCTGGAGCAGCAGGCCTACGACCAAAAGAAGAAGGAAGAGGAGGCCCGTAAAGAGGCCGAGGAGCGCGCCAAGCAGGAGCAGGAGCGGCAGGAGGCCCAGAAGCGGGAGCGCCAGGAAGAGCGGGACCAGCAGCAGCAGGACCAGCAGCAGCAGGACCAGCAACAGCAGCAGGACCAGCAACAGCAGCAGGACCAGCAACAGCAGCAGGACCAGCAGCAACAGCAGCAATCGAGCGACGCCCAGCAGCAGGGCTCCGAGGGCCAGCCGAGCGAGGAGTCAAGCGCTCAGGAGGGGCAGGCGTCCCAGGAGTCAGAGACGGGCCAGGCACAAGAGGGCGAGCGCCGCGAGGAAGAGCAGACCGGGGCCTCAGAGTCCGAGCCCAAAGAATCCAGGACGGGCCGGAAGGACCAGGAGCAGCAGCCCGAATCCGAGTCGGGCCAGGAGCGGCGGGAGGAGCAGGCCCAGGGAGGGGGCAAGGAGTCGGAGCAGGAGCGTGCGACGAGCGGCAACCAGGAGCAGCAGACCGAGGAGCAGGCCGGCAAGCAGCCCGACGAGACGCGGCGCGAGGACCAGGGCGCGGGCGGAGAGGAGAAGCAGCAGGCCGAGGAGCAGGCCGGCAAGCAGCCCGACGAGGCGCGGCGCGGGGACCAGACGTCGGGCGGGAAAGAGCAGGAACAGCAGTCCGAACAGGGTGGCGAGCGGAAGGAATCCGAGAAGACCTCCGCCGGGGAGTCACCGGAGGAGAGCGAGGCCCCGAGCGAGGAGGCCGGCAAGAAGCCCGAGGAGCAACCCGGCAAGGGCGAGGAGTCCAAGGAGCCAGAGGGCAAGTCACAGGAGCAGCCCCAGCCCGCCGAGGAGCCCGAGAAGGAGGGCGGGGTCGAGGAGCGCCCCGGGGAAGGCAAGCATCCGGATGAGGGGAAGGAGCAAGCGGGCGAGTCCGAGGAGACCAAGGACCTGGGCGAGGCCCCCCCCGCCGAGGCCAAGGAGGAGCCGGCGCGCGACCAGGCCGACCGCTCCGGCAAGGAGCCCGGCAAGGCCCAGGGGGCGCGTCTGGGCGGGTCGGCGGACATGGCCCCCCCCGACCAGCTACCATCGGAGGGCACGGCGGATGCTGTGGATCGCTTCGACCAGTTCGGCCAGCAGCCCATGACCGATGTCCCGCCAGAGGCGGGCCTGGGGCAGACGCCGGCCCTCGGGGGCCCCATGGCCATGGGCCCCGGCATGGCCCTGATCGAGCAGCGTCTGCGCCAGGTGGAAGGTGACCCCACCCTGCTGATCAACAACCAGTTCAAGCTCGAGGAGATGCGACTGATGCAAGGAGCACGGGGCCCGCTACGGGAGAGCCGCCCATGGTGAGGGGCTGGCGCCGCGGGCACAAAGGCGCCCTGGCCCCGGGGGCCGGGGCCTTCACCGTCTTGGCCACAGCCCTGGCCTGGGGGTCCGCGCTCGCCTGGACCTACCCTCCCATGGGCCCCTATGGCGCACCGACCCAAGGGCCCTACCAGGGGGCGCCTCAAGGCGCCCCACAGGGCCCCTATCCGGGCGCCGCACAACCCGGCTATCCCCAATCACCCTATCCCCAGGTGCCCTATCAGGCGCCAGCCCAGGGGGGCTACCAACCCTCGCCCCAGATGCCCTACTCGGGGATGCCCTTTCAGTTCCGGCCCATCCAGCCGGATAGCGCCCGCGGTGCGCCGCCCCAGTATCAGCCCCCCCCCCAACCAGATGCCCGGCTATCAGCCGCCTGCGGGCCAAATGCCGGGCTATCCCCCGGCCACCCAGGCGCCCACCTATCAGCCCGGATATCAGCCCGGCTACCAGGGCGCCTGGCCAGGGGGGCCAGGCGGCTACGCTCAGCAGCAGCCCGCCGCCCGACAGTCCAAGCCGCCCCGTCTGGAGTGGACCCTGGACGAGACCCAGCCTTATGTGCAGCAGAACTTGCTGCTGCGCCTGCGCCTCAGTAGCCCCGAGGGCCTCAGCACCGCCGACCCGGAGCTCGCGGCGGACGGCGACGCACTCATCCAGAGACTCTCCGGACCCAG
>JBLMWY010000224.1:0-7269 GCA_050257475.1 Bdellovibrio bacteriovorus | reverse complement strand
CCAGGCGGGCCTCCGCCGCCGCGCCGTCCAACCCCAGGTCGGCGAGCCGGGTCAGGGCCTGATCGGCAGCGATCAGGCCCCGGTGCAGATCCAGGTCCAATTGACCGAGCAGCAACAGCTCCCGTTGCCGTTTCAGGGCGGCGAGGGCATGGCCCTGACCCGACCCGGACTCTCCCCAGAGACGGCGATCCAGGTACAGATGCCACCCGAGGGTGAGGGACCGGCCGTTGGCTAGACGCCGCGGCATCGACCCGGACCTGCGGCGGGCACCGAACGCGAACAGGTGGTCGCCGCCCCAGCCCGCGGACAGGCACAGGTCGCGCAGGTGATCCGCGTCCCATGGAGGCTCGCCGAGCCCCCGGGGTGGCAGGTACAGGGTGCCGGCGCCTGGACCCTGGGCCAGATACTGGACCCCGGAACGCCCCGGGCCGGGACACTGGGGACGAATCCCGAGCCGTAGGTCCATTTCCGGCAGCGTCACCAGGCCACTGGCCTGGATCTCTCGCCGCAGCTCATCGCACAGGGTCTGGTAATCGGGTCCCTCCGCCGGCTCCGCTACCGAGGCGGATCCGCGAGCGCCAACCGGCGTCGGGCACCGGCGGATCTCATCCTCCACCCGGTCGAGTGCGCGGGTAAGCGCCGCCGCGGCGGATCCGGCATCCGTATCCAGGAAGTGGAGCTCCATCAGACGCAGCAGCAGGTGCGCCTCGCCGCAGCCCAAGGGTCCGGCGGCCGCGGGAAGCAGCTCGCTCACCAGGAGCCCCCGAAGATCGGCTAGGGCATCGCAGGCCAGCTCGGCGAGGTCCTCAAGCTCGGGCAGGTCCCGAGCACGCCCCCCCAACCAGGGGCCGCGGATCAGCTCGCGCAGATAACAGCGCCCCTCCTCCGCCTCCCGGACGGCCGCGCGCACCAGGACCGGCGCCAGGGCGGGAGCGGCGGCCCTTAGCTGGCCCTGGGCATGACGCAGGTGCTCCGGGATCCTGGCCAGGAGTTGGGCGAGCCAGTCCCGAAGCCCCTCCGGGGAACCCAGGGTCAGACGGTGGATCTCGCCCAACGGGAGGAAGCGCAGCGGGTCGCGGCGGCGCCAATCGAAGGCCTGCAGCTCCCGGTGCTCCACCCGCGCGGCCCCGGCCATCAGCGCATAGTCCAGGCGGCGGTCGGGGTCCAGGCCCGAGAGATCGATCTCGTCCAGGGCCAGGAGCAGGGACTCCAGCCAGCCCGCTAGCGCCGCGAGCTCGTCATCATCCTGGGCGGGGAGCAGACAACGGTGGCCGGGGGCCCCAGCGGCGAGGGCCAGATCGGGGCGAAAGCGGAACCAGACGGCGTAGAACTCCTCGGCGAGTGCGTCGAAGTCCGACCCGGGATCAGGCATCGCGGATCTCGAAGTCGTGGGTGATCTCGGCCGTGGCGCCCAGCATGATGGAGGCGGAGCAGTATTTTTCCGCGCTGAGCTTGATGGCCCGCTCGACTTGGCGTGGATCGAGCCCATGGCCGGTCAGGACGAAGTGGGCGTGGATGCGGGTAAACACCTTCGGATCGGTCTCGGCCCGCTGCGCCTCCAGCTCGACAATGCAGCCGGTCACCTTCTGGCGGGCCTTGCGCAGGATCAACAGCACATCGAACTCGGTGCACCCACCCATGCCGAGGAGGACCATCTCCATAGGCCGCACACCGAGGTTGCGCCCCCCAAGCTCCGGCGGCCCATCCATGACCAGGCCGTGACCCGAGCCCGATTCGCCCAGCATGGCCACACCGTCGATCCACTTCACGCGCGCCTTCATCTTCAGTTTCCCCGTCCTCTCGGGCGGGCTTCAGCCCGGCCCGTCACTGGCCAAGAATGCGGAGGCTATCACAAGTTCGACAAGATCCAGCGGCACGCTTAGAATCGGCTTAGCGGGGAAAAGAAAGGGCTAAAACAAACTGATACCGCCCGCACTTTAGGTTCAGAATCCATTGGCGACCAGGCGTCGAATCGGGCGGTGCCCCGCGCAGAGCGGCCGCAATTCACACACAATGTGACGCCCCACACAAAAAGTTCCGGGAGTGTTATGACAATCTCAGGGTCACTGGGGATAGCCAGGCTCGTAAGCCTATCGGGCGAAGCCATGAGTCAACCGTTGAGCATCCTGAGACCACCCAAGCCGGATCCGCGGTGGCTCGAACCGTTCCTCTCCCACTGCCATACCAAGTCCTACGATAAGAACGTCGATTTCATCCGCGTCGGTGAGCCCGCCGAGAGCCTCCATTATCTGATCGAGGGCTCGGTCGCCGCTGTGATCGACGACGAAGATCGCCGCGAGCTGCTGCTCGCCTACATCAACAAGGGCGAGTTCATCGGGGAGATGGGACTCTTCGTCCCCCAGAATACCCGCAGCGTCATCATCCGCACCCGCACCAAATGCCGGGTGGCCGAGATCACCTATCAGCGCCTCGACCGGCTGCTCGACAACGAGCTCAAGGACGTGGCCAAGGACTTCCTCTATGCGGTGGGCTTCCAGCTCTCCCAGCGGCTGCGCCAGACCAGCCGCAAGGTGGGGCACCTGGCCTTCCTCGACGTGACCGGCCGCATCGCCGGCACCCTGCTGGATCTCTGCAAGCAGCCTGACGCCATGACCCATCCGGACGGCATGCAGATCCGGGTGACCCGTCAGGAGATAGGTCGCATCGTCGGCTGCTCCCGCGAGATGGCCGGGCGGGTGCTGAAGAGCCTGGAGGAGCAGGGGCTGATCAGCGTGAAGGGCAAGACCATCGTGGTGTTTGGGACACGATGAGTAGCGAGTGACGAGTAGCGCGTTGCGAGGGAGACTCCCACTCGGCCCTCGCTACTCGCCACTCGCCACTTCCCCGAAGAACAACCGCTGCAGCTCCGCCCCTGGGTCGGGGGCCCGCATGAAGGCCTCGCCCACCAGGAAGGCGTGAACCCCTCGTCCCCGCATCAGGGCCACGTCCTCGGGCCTCAGGATGCCGCTCTCGGTCACCACCAGCCGCTGCTCCGGCACCGATCCCAAGAGCCCGAGCGTGACCTCGAGGCTGACCTCGAAGGTCCTCAGGTTGCGGTTGTTGATGCCGATGAGTGGCCCAGGAACCACCAGGGCGCGGGCCAGCTCAGCGGCATCGTGGACCTCCATGAGCACATCCATCCCGAGCCCCTGGGCGACGCCGTTCAGGCGCTCCAAGGCCTCATCGTCCAGGCAGGCGACGATCAAAAGGACGCAGTCCGCCCCGATGGCCCGGGCCTCATAGATCTGATAGGGGTCGATGATGAAGTCCTTGCGAATCACCGGCAGCCCACAGGCGGCGCGAGCCTCCTGCAGCGCGGCATCGGACCCCTGGAAAAAGTCCTGGTCGGTGAGAACCGACAGACAGGCGGCGCCACCGCGCTCATAGCTCGCCGCAATCTCGGCCGGATGGAAGTCCTCACGCAGCACCCCTTTGCTGGGGCTCGCCCGCTTGATCTCCGCGATCACCGCCGGGCGCCCCGCGTCCAGCCGCGACCGCAGGGCGGCGGCAAATCCGCGCACCGGTGACGCCTTGGCCGCCCGCTCCTGCAGCACACCCAGGGGCAGGCGCTCGGCTCGGGCGGAGACCTCCTCCGCCTTGCGGTGACAGATCTTCTTCAGGATGTCTGGGGTATCGGCCATCGGTTTGAGGTCTGCTCGGCTCGCGGTTCGCGGTGGTTCCTGGATCAGGGCAGGGCACTGGTCAGGGCAACGAGGCGCTCCAGGCGCCGCTCCGCCTCGCCGCTGGCGATCGCCGCATCCGCCAGGGTCACGCCCTCGGCCATGCTCGACGCCCGCCCGGCCGCATAGATGGCGGCGCCGGCGTTGAGCAGGACGATATCGCGCGGCGGGCCGGGTCGGTTAGCGAGCACGTCCCGCAGCATGGCGAGACTCTCACCGGGATCCTGGACCCGGATGGCGTCGAGGGGTGCGCGGGCCAGGCCAAAGGACTCCGGGGCGATCTGGTAGCGCTGGATTACCCCCTCCCTGAGCTCCGCCACCTCGGTCTCGGCGCCGATGCTGATCTCATCCAGCCCATCGCGGGCGTGAACCACCAGGACATGGCGGCTACCCAGGCGCTGCAGCACCTCGGCGAGGGGCTGCACCAGGGACTCACTGAAGACCCCGAGCACCTGGTTCGGGACCCCGGCCGGATTGGTGAGAGGGCCCAGCACATTGAAGATGGTCCGCACCCCTAGCTCCCGGCGCGGGCCGATGGCGTGCTTCATGGCGCTGTGGTGCCCCGGGGCGAACATGAAGCCGACGCCGACCTCGCGCACGCAACGGGCCACCTGATCCGCGGCGAGGTTGAGCCGAACCCCCGCCGCCTCCAGAACATCCGCCGCCCCCGATTTGCTGGAGACCGAGCGGTTGCCATGCTTGGCCACGTGGCAACCGGCGGCCGCCGCCACGAACATGGCGGTGGTGGAGACATTGAAGGTACCGCTGGCATCCCCGCCAGTGCCGACGATGTCCACCAGGAAGTCGATCCCCTGGACATCCACCCCGGTTGCCAGCTCCCGCATGACGGCGGCCGCCGCCGCGATCTCCGGGACCGTCTCACCCTTCATCCGCAGGGCGACGAGGAAGCCCGCGATCTGGGTGGGGAAGGCGCCACCGGTCATGATGGTGCGCATGACCTCGGTCATCTCCTCGGCGCTCAAGTCCTGGCGATCGATGCACCGGGCGATCGCCTCGCGCAGCTCCATGTCAAAGGTCCTCCAGGAAGTTCCGCAGCAGGTCATGCCCGTGGCGGGTCAGGATGGATTCCGGGTGGAATTGGACCCCTTGAACGCGCAGGTCGCGATGCCGTACCCCCATGATCTCTTCCCGTTGTCCGTCACTGCCCTGGGTCCACGCGGTGACCTCCAGGCACTCGGGCAAGGTCTCGGCCTCGATCACCAGGGAATGGTAACGGGTGGCCTCGAAGGGGCTCTGGAGACCACTAAAGACGCCCAGACCGACGTGGAATACGGGCGAGGTCTTGCCGTGCATGACCCGGTGCGCCTTCACGATGTGGCCCCCGAAGGCCTGACCGATGGCCTGGTGACCGAGGCAGACGCCCAGGATCGGGATCTTGCCCGCGAGGGCCTGGATCAAGGGGACTGAGATCCCCGCCTCCGTCGGTGTGCAGGGACCGGGGGAGATCACGATGCGCTCGGGGGCCAGGGCCGCCACCTGCTCGACCGTAAGCTCGTCGTTGCGCACCACGCGCACCTCGACCCCCAGCTCACCCAGGTACTGGACCAGGTTGTAGGTGAAGGAGTCGTAGTTGTCGATCATCAGCAGCATGGGGCTTGGCCTCCGTCCGGGCCCTCGGCCGCGCGGCATGGCGGGGTGAAGTTGCCGAGGTTACCGCAGGCCCTCGGGGCCAACAACGGCCCGCGCGCACCGGGGCTCGGCCGCCGGATCACCACGGGTGGCGGTGGCCAGGATCGCTGTAGGAATCCACGAAGAAGCCCCAGACACCGAGGCCACGGCGCTCGGCGATCCGCTCCATGGCGTGATACTCAAAGGGGGCATTGGGCAAGGCCAGGGCCCAGCCCCACTGGATCAGATAGGCCCCCAGGTCCTCCCCGGGGCTGAGGCCGGTGCGGCCCACATAGCAGACGGCGTGGATGCGCCCTTCCCCATCCTCGCCTTGGGGGAAGCAGGTGATGAAGCCCCGCACCTTCAGGTCCAGGGCCAGGACGCTGCGCGAATCGCAGCGGATGGGGCTGATCCAGTCCTGGCACTGGCGGTCGGTGGGCGGCAGGTAGACCCCGAACAGGACAATCACCCGGTTCTTGATCCACAGGCTGCCGTCGCTGCGCACGATGGCGTGACCCTCGATGGTGTCGGCAGCGACGGCGCGCGCCGCCAGCATCGGGGCCATCAGGCAGAGGGCGAGCAACAGCCGCAAGACGCCGCCACGGAGGACGCTGGGGCGATTGAACCCGTGGTCATTGCGCATCGGGCGGGGCATCGCGGTGGCTATGGCCGGGCGGGATCTTCTGGGACGACCTCATCGGATCCGCCGTCCGGTGCCGCCGGCGCCTCGGGATCCGACGGCTTCCTCAGCCCGAGAGCGCCGACGGGGGCCGTACCCAGGAGCCCCGTCAGATCCGCGGACTTGCCCGGCACCTCGAACCGCATCTCGGGCCAGATCGCGAGCCCCTTGGCGGCCGAGACGGTGCCACCGCTCTGCTGGTCGATGGTGGTTCCGCTGAGGGCCGTGCGCACGATGAGGTCGCTCTGCCCGGTAATGCCCGTGAGCTTGCCGGTACCCCCCGTCAAGGTGAAGGTGCCGGCGCAGGCGCCGGGCTCCCCGTCGCAGGTGTACTCGGCGTAGATGTAGTCCCCGCTGGGGCTCTCGATGGTGCAGTAGCCGTGGGCCTTGATCTGGTTGGTCAGGACCTCGGTGATCTGGGTGGATGGACAGGTGAAGAGGGCGGCGTCCAGAAGCCCTTCACCATGCTCGATGTACATGATCCCCTCGAAGGTACCGATGAACTGGAGCTTGTCCACGGCCACCTGGAAGATCTGGCCGTTGGCCTCCCAGGGCGCGAGGATCTTGGCCTTCCCCTCGGCGGCGGCGAGTGGCGCGGCCACACCCAGGCCAGCAACAAAGATCACGGGCAAAAACGCGATGCGGGCCATGGTTTGGCGCCTCCAGGAGCAGCAACGACCAATCGTCCCATTGTAACGGCAAGGACGTGGAAGACGCCCGGTTCAATCTTGCTCGGGTGAGCCGCCCCCGTCCGGTGCATCCGTTTCCGGCATTGACTCCTCGCCCTCCCCGCCCTCGTCGGGGTATTCGTTCTCCAGCATGGCGACGCATTCGGCGATGTAATCCGCGAGGTCTTCGACGGGAACCGCCTCCTCGGCCGCCATCTGTCGGCAGTCCTCGGCCAGGTCGGCGGCCGACAAGGGGGCCAGGGGGGCCAGGGCCAGCGCCCCGATGGCCAGGAGGGGATGTAACGGGTGCTTCATGACAAGGGTCCTCGCGGTTGGAATCATCTTGGTCGGCAACAGGGCGGCGCCTTCCTGCCCGCCCGGCTTAGGGTGGCGGGCCCCGGGCTCGGGGCCCTAGCATAGGGGTTGTGATCATAATCCCGAGGCAGTGGCCTGGGAATCCATGTGTCGACAGACGCGGCCTGGCGCCCCTGATGAGCGCTGCGCCGAAGAGCCAACCCCATGACAGAGGCCACAGTTACCCCTGAAAGGGACCCCAGGAGCGGAGCCTGTCCGGATCCCGCCGAACAGGCGCCACTGCTCCTCGGCTGGCGGG
>JBLMWY010000223.1:0-2870 GCA_050257475.1 Bdellovibrio bacteriovorus | reverse complement strand
GGCACTCATCCGCGCCCTCAAGGGAGTCAAGGACCTAAGTGGCGCCAACCATGACCAGGACGTTGGTATTGGCATCGCCCGTCGCGCCATGGAGGAGCCCCTGCGCCAGATCGTCGCCAACGCCGGCGACGAGGCCTCGGTGGTCCTGCAGAAGGTGGCCGAGGGCTCGGGCAACTTCGGCTACAACGCCGCCACCGGCGAGTACGGCGACATGGTCGAGATGGGCATCCTGGACCCCACCAAGGTGACCCGCACGGCCCTGCAGAACGCCGCCTCCGTGGCCGGCCTCATGATCACCACCGAGGCCATGGTGGCCGAGGCCCCCAAGGAGGACAAGCCCGCCATGCCCGGCGGCGGTGGCATGGGCGGCATGGGCGATATGGACTACTGATCGCCCAAGGCCCGTCCCGGGCTCGCGCCCGGGACGCCCCAACAAAGCCCCGCCCCGCGGGGCTTTTTGCTGGTTGCGTGACCGGGATCACTGGGGCGTTTGACGCCACCCATCAGCGTTACGCGAGGTCAGCCCTGTCCACTTGCCAAGGGGGCTGGTGCGGGTTAGGGTCCATGCCCGCGTGCCCGAGGATCCTGATCCTCGGTCCACTGGCGATGGCCCCGCCCGCCAGCGCGCATGTCGTACAACCATGCACCGAAACAAGAGGGTGGAGTCATGGCCGAGTTCGAGAACCTGGTCCAGAAGAAGCGGACCCACCTGAATCACGGTGTTCACGATATGGGCACCATGGTGGTCGACGCCCTGCGGCGTTCATTGGAGTGCGTGGGGACCCAGGATCTGGGACTGGCCCGGCAGATCATCGATAACGATCCCTTCATCAACGACCGTCGGCGGATCCTGGAGAACGAGTGCCTGGTGGCCCTCGCCGCCTACAAGCCTGCCGGCCAGGATCTGCGCTGCCTCGGGGCCTGCCTGGGGCTGGTCTCGGAGCTGGAGCGTATTGGCGACTACGCCGCCGACGTGGCGCGGATCGTGCTGCGGGCTGGTGACGCCCGGTTTCCAAAGGTCCCGTTGGCGGCGGTCAAGCAGGTTGGGGAAGACGCCATCGCAATGCTCGTGGGTGCCCTGGCGGCCTTCGACTGCGGCGGTGACGAGGCCAGCGCCCGCGCCTCCGTGGCCCAGGAAGAGCAAGTCGATGCGGAGGAGGAGGCGGTGGTCGTGCAGGTGCTCGAGCTCATGCGCTCCGATCCCGAGATGGCGGCCCTCGGGACCTACCTGCTGTGGATCGTGCACAACTACGAGCGGGTGGCGGACCGCGCCACCAATGTCGCCGAGCGGGTGATCTACATCGCCTCCGGCGAGACCGAGGAGCTTGGCTGAGGCCGAGCGCCGCGATAGCCGCCCCCCCCGTCCCGACGGGGTCTTCGGGCCCCCAGGGATTCGCTCCCGTCAAGCTTCGGCCTCCTTGAGTCCATAGCGCTGGATGAGGCGGTAGATATTGCGCTCGCTCACCGCGAGCACCTCGGCGACCTTGGCCCGATGGCCGGAGAACTTGCCGAGCTGCAGGCGCAGGTACTCGGCCTGGAGCTCCTCCAGGCTGGGGTCATGGTCGAAGCTCAGGGTGACCCGTGCTGTGCTCTTGCTGCCGCCGCCCCCGAAGGTAAGGTGCTCGGGTCGGATGGTGCTGGCATCGCGCGACAGGATGATGGCGCGCTCGATCACGTTCTTCAGCTCGCGCACGTTGCCCGGCCAGTCGTAGGCGGTCAGGTGGCGGATCGCCTCGCCGGAGATGCCTTTGTTGATGCGCCGCGAGAAGTTGTGGTTCTGGATGAAATGGGCGGCGAGGTAGGGGATGTCATCCCGGCGCGCCCGTAAGGGCGGCACGTCGATGACGAAGGTGCTGAGGCGGTAGTAGAGATCGGATCGGAACTTGCCCTCCCGGCTCAGGGCCTCTAGGTCCCGATTGGTGGCCGCGACCACGCGGGTATTGGCCGGCAGGTCCTTGGTGCCGCCCACGCGGCGGAAGATGCCAGTCTCGAGCACGCGCAGCAGCTTGGCCTGGATCGACGGGTCGATCTCCCCGATCTCATCGAGGAACAGGGTGCCGCCCTCGGCCCCCTCGATCAAGCCCCGTTTGAGGCGATCGGCCCCGGTAAAGGCCCCCTTCTCATGGCCGAAGAGCTCGGACTCGAACAGCTTCTCCTGCAGGGTGCAGCAGTCCACCGGGACGAAGTTGCGGCCCGCCCGGTCGCTGCTCTCATGGATGGCCCGCGCCACCAGCTCCTTGCCCGATCCGCTCTCCCCTTGGATCAATACGTTGAGGTCCGAGGGCCCCACCGCGGCGATCGTCTCCTTGGTCTTCAGCAGGGCGGCGCTCACCCCGACCATGAAATCGGCCTTCCCTTCCTTGGCCTTGAGCCGTCGGCGGCAGAACCCGTGGTCGTTGCGTAGGGCCGCGTCGTCGATCGCCCGATTGACCACTAGTGCTAGCTCATCAGGGTTCACGGGCTTGACCAGATATTCGTAGGCCCCCGCCTTCACCGCCGACACCGCGTCGCGCACCGAGCCGTAGGCGGTGAGCACCACTACGGGCTGCATCTTGGTCAGATCGGTCAATCGACTCAGGGTGTCCCCATCGGCAAGCCGCACGTCCGCGATGATCAGGTGTGGCTCATGGGCCTGGAGGTAGGCATCCGCCTGGCGCCAGGAGCGGGCCCCTGTTGCCACGTAGTCGAGTTTGTTGAGTTGGTTGACGATGAGTTGGTTCAGGGTGGCGTCGTCCTCCACCACGAGAATTCCGTGGGCCATGGCTCAAGACGCTCCGGCCGTAAGGTCCGCGTCGGGGAAGGTCACCGTGAAGCAGCTCCCCTCCCCCCGGCGGCTCCGCACCTCAATGGTACCCCCATGGCCATCGACG
>JBLMWY010000222.1:0-6808 GCA_050257475.1 Bdellovibrio bacteriovorus | reverse complement strand
CGGCGAGGTCCCAGAGCATGATGCGCTTGTCCTTCCCGGCTGTGGCGAGCGTCAGCCCGTCGGGGCTGATGGCCGCGGCCCAGACCGCGCGCTGGTGCGCCACCCCGTCCTGGTTCAGGTTGTTGAGCAGCTCAGGCCCTTGGTCCTGGACGCGCCATAACAGCACCGCCCCGGAATCGTCCGTGGACACCAGGATCTGGCGTCCCCCGTGATACGCAAGGGATCGGATATCCGAGCCATGCTCGCTGCGGACGAGCGCTGAGCCGCCCGGCCCCTGGAGCGGCCAAACCTTCAGACGGTTGTCCCAGCCCCCGGAGTAGAGCCGGCCACCGTCCGAGGAGAAGCGGAGGTCGCGCACGATGTGGTCGTGGCCTCCCAGCCGACGCTCGGCCGGCGCGTGATTGGCCAGGACCTCGACCAGGCCCTGGTCCAGGGCGAGCTGTAGACGCTCCGATGGGATGGGCCGGACCTTCTCGGCGAGGGGGAGCAGCTCCTCGAACGCCTCCTCCGGTGCCCCGGCCCGGGCCAGGGCGACCGCGCGCTTGATCTTCCCGAACAGGCCTTGGCGTTCGATCTGAGTGCTCTTCTCGACGATCTCCTTGCGCTTGTTCTCGATCTCCATGAGGGCGGCGAGTGAGACCCCGAGGGCAATGAAGGCGCCGGCACCCAGCAATGACAACCAGAGGCGCCAGGTGCGCAAGCGCTGGTTCTTGGCCCGGATCTCCTGGTTCTTGATGGCGATCTCCCGGGCCTGTTGCTCGATCTTTCGGGTGCGCTCGAGCTCCGCCTCGTGCCGGTCGCGCAGCGCTCGCGACTTCTCCAGGAACAGCTTGTCGTCGTCGCTCAGGCTCTCGGGGTGATCCGCCGCAAATCTTTGGGCCTCCGCCAGCTCGTCCCCTGCGAAGAGCATATCGTCCGTAAGGCCGGTCTCGGCCCACAGTATCGCCTGCCGCTGGAACAAGGCCAGGTTCTGCGCCCGCCAGGCCTCATTGCTGACGAGAACGGGGTCGACCAGACGGTCGTGGGAGAGCTCGAGCCACTCGCGATCCCCGGCGAGGTCCACCCGCAGCAGGTGCCGCGCCACCAGCACATCGAGGGCCCGATCCAGGGGCCCCCGCTCCCGCAGCACCCGGGTGCGCATCTTGCTGCGGCTGATAAGCCTCGTCTCAACCCAGTCCCGAAGCTCCCGCTGGCGCATACCCGCGGCCGCCGCGGCGGCGGCCACCACGCCGCCGTAATAGCCGCCGAGGGCCGCGTCCACCGCGTTTCCGTGGGTGTCAGAGACGATGTCCTCGGCGGTGATGAGCCGCCCCTGGTCTGCGACCACCTGGTCCCAGAGGCGCAGGCAGACCACCTGAAGCTGCACCGGCTCCACGAAGCGCCCCAGGCGCGGCCCCTCGCCGCCCTCGGGCGCAACCGCGAGGGTGCGCAGATCGTCCACCAGCCGCTCCGCCGCTGCCCGCGAGAAAAGGCCCCCGGCGGGGGCGGTGGCGGCCTCGATCGCCTGCTCGCGCTCCAGGGGCTCGAGGCGATAGCGGAAACCGAGCCCGGTGGGGATCAGGTGGAGGAAGGGCTCCAGCTCGGCGACATAATCCTCCCGCATGGAGATGAGGGCCCACAGCGGCGGCGATGGCCCGGGCGTGCCGTCGTCTCCGTCTGCGTCGACACCCGGGGAACTGCCCCCAAGGACCTCCCCGAGCTGCACCAGAAAGGCCTCCTTCTCCGCCCAATCGAGACGATCCAGGGTGAACAGCTCCTCGAACTGGTCCAGCACCAGCAGCCTGAACCGCGCCGCAGGCTCCCCGCCCTGGCCGCCCGCCCGCTCCCTCAGATAGGCAGCCAGGGTGTAGCGCCCCAGCTCCTGCACCGGCAGCCGTTCTGCCTCAGGGAGCGCGGATTCCAGCGAGGCCAGGGTCGAGAGCAGATACCGGTTGACCCCGGCCGCCCGCTCCTCGGGGGCGCGCCCGAGTCGGACGATTGGCAGGGGATCGAGCCGCGCGCGCAGCCGCGGCAGCAGGGCCGCCTGGATCAGGGAGGTCTTGCCAGCCCCGGAGGGCGCGATCAGGAGCACTACCCGCTTGCCGATCAGCAGGTCCGCCAGGGCCTGGGTCTCGCGCTTGCGCCCGTGCAGGGTCTGCCCCTCGACGAATGGAATGGGCCCGACGTAAGGATTGGGGGGCACCGGCGGCTGGGGGCTAGGGACTGACATGCTCTGCTCCGTCAGGGTCCGCGGTACCTGGGCCAGGGGCGGCGCCCGCGAGGGATCAAAGGATTCCTCGGGCGGCGCATTGCTCATGGAGGGTCCGCATGAACGCCTCCGCCGAGCCCCAGAAGGTGGCGATCTTGCCCGCGTTCTGGAAATAGCTCTGGAGATACTTGCTGGCGCGGTCCGGGTCGATGATCTGGCCCTCGGTGGGGCTCATCTGGACCGCCACCCGGGTGCACATGTCGCCCAGGGGGCTCCCGGGCTGTCTGAGCACGCCCCGGAACAGCACGCGGAAGTCCCAGTCGTCGGCCTGGAAGCCCAAGAGCAGGAGGCCGGATGAGGCCAGGGCGTTGGTGATGGCCCCCGGGATGCTGACCTTGTTGAGCATCTCGTTGCGGGTCACCGCGATCAGAAAGTCGAAATAGTCATCCTCGGTCAGCACCAGGCTCTGGGGATAGTCCAGATGGCCGAAGACATGAAAGACCAGGGGCTCCGCGATGCTCGGCTCCCACCCGTCGGGGAGGCTGGGCCCGATGGGCACCGGGGCATCGTTGCGCAGGATCCAGTTGCACAGGAGCACCCGGGGGCTCCGCCCCGCCTCCCGAAGCGCATCGCCGAGCAGGTTGTCGCGGTTGGCCGTGATGAAGACCCGCACCGGGAGCTGGGCCAGGAGGCGATGGACGTCGTGGGGATCGCGCCGACGCTGCACCTCCCCGATCTGCAGGATGAGCTCGTTGCAGATCCCCTTGTTGATGGGCTGGTCGAGCAGGTCCCGTCCCAGCCGGGCCCCGATCTCCTGCAGCTCGCCGCGGTAGGTGTTGCGCATGTGGACGACGAGCAGGCGGCGCAGCTCATTGATCGCCAGGTTCTTGCTCTGACGGTAGGCGAGGTATTGGGCCACCTGGGCCAGGTCGTCGCGATCGCGCGGCGCCAGCGGAAACTCGTAGCGCTCCGCCCAGGCACGGGCCATCTCCCGGCGCGATCCCAGGGCGGATTCAACCAGGCCAGGCCCGAGCACGGGGACGCACTGATCGTTCTCGATGTCGCTGACCAGGGCATCCCAGCGGTCGAACCCAGGCCCCTCGACCTGCGCAGAGGGCCAGAGCCGGCCCGTCTTCAGGCGCATGAACAGGACCGGCATCCACCAATCGCCCCGGTCGCGGATGTCGCTGCGGGCGACCGCCACGGCCCGGTCGATCTGGCCGTCACGCACCAGCTCCGCGAACAGCCGCGTCAGGAAACGGGCCGCGGACTCCATGGAGATTTGGCCCTGCATGGCGATGACGCTCGGGACCCCGGCCGCGGCCAGGCGGGGCCCGATGGCCGCCATGGCCCGGCCCTGGAGGTCCCCCGCGCCCTCGCAGGAGCTCAAGACCACCAGCCGCGGCCGTTGGCTCATGTCCCGCAATCGCTCCACGAGCTCCCGGCCGCGCACGAGCTGGGCGGTGCCGTCCTCGTCCTCCAGCAGCAGGCGTGGATCCTCTTCACCGGTCAGGGTGCCGTGGCAGATGAGGCACAGGATGTCGGCGTGCGCCTCGCGCAGGCTGGTGATGATGTTGTAGATCGTGGCCGCCTTCTCCAGCCGCCGCTGGCGGATGGGCCGGCCCCCTTGTCGGGCACCCTCCGACAGGGCGGAGCGGATCCGCTCCTCGTCGGACGGGACTATGGGCGCCAGGCCCCACTTGGACGCCAGGTCCGTCGGGTTGGCCACCACGATCAGGGCCGAGAGGGGGGCCGCCTCCGGAACCGGTCGCAACCGAAAGTCCTGGGCACTCGCAAAGCGCGAGAACCAGACATCCTCCTGGGTGATCAGCCGGGTCCCGTCCCGGGGGTCGAGGAGAGACTCCCAGTGGAGGCCATGAAGCTCCGGCGCGCTCGCCTGGATGCTGAGACGAATGCGCAGTCCATCCCGGGAGGCAGCGGCGGCCCGTGCGTGCTCGTAGGCAAGTCGCACCGGGCTCGCGCCATCCCCGAAGAGCATGGCACTCAGGCGCTCGCCGTAGCCCCCGACGTCGAGCAGATGCTGACGCAGCTCCTCCAGGTCGATGCGGATCTCGACTGGATCGAGGAGCTGATTCTCCTGGTCGCTCTCCGGGTCCATGAAGCGCGCGGAGAGGTAGTAACGGCCTTGATCGAGCCAGTCGATGCGCAGCTCCAGCTCACAATAGCTCCTGGCCATGGCGCGCTACCCTCGACACTGGTCGCGGTGGGACTTGCCATCGGAAGGGCGCCTACCCCGCCGCCGGCCTAAGACGGCCCTGTATCGACCATCGCACAGTCGCCGGCCGGCCCACCTCACCGCCGACGTCACAGATACTAGCAGCCGTGCCCCGAGGCGTCGGGTTAAGTGCCGCCTGAACGACCCGGGGCCCTGGAGACGAGCAGCCCGCGGAATGCCGGTCCCGGCCCTCGCCCGTGCGCTCGGGGCTGACCCGACGCCGCGCTTCTGCATTTCCCGCCGAATCCGCTACCTTCAGGGGCAGCGATGCCGGCCTGGGCGTCGCCTGCCCCTTCAACGAGCGATCGAGGAGCCCGGAGCCATGACCATCGAGACAGTCCCCGGCAGCGACACCCGCTATTACCTCATCAACTTCGACAAGGATGGCCGGGAGCGCCTGGACGACCCAGACGCCCCCAATGGCCGGTTGAGCGACACCGTGGCGGAGACCCTGATCGCCGAGCCGATCACCGACTGTGTCTTCATGAGCCACGGCTGGCAGGGGGACGTACCCGCCGCCAAGCGCCAATACGACGCCTGGTCCGGCGCCATGCTCGGCTGCAGCGCCGACATCGAGCGCCTGCGCACCACTCGGCCCGGCTTCAAGCCGTTGCTGATTGGCATCCACTGGCCGAGCCTCCCCTGGGGGGACGAGGACCCCACCGCCCGGGCGGCCTCCTTCGCCCCTGGAGAGCCGGACCCGGTAGAGGCGTGGATCGACGATGCCGCCTCTAAGCTCGTTGATTCCGAGAGCGCCCGCCAGGCCCTGCGCACCATCTTCACCGCCGCCCTGGAGGACCTGACCCCGGACGAGCTCCCGCCGGAGGTGATCGAGGCCTATCGGGTGCTCCAGGCGGAGTCGGGCTTGGGCTCCGAGGGGCCGGGCGGCGCGCCGGGCGACGACATCGAGCGCTTCGACCCGGAGGGCATCTACGCGGAGGCCCTGGAGTCTGAGGGCGCCTTTGGGGGCGTTCCCGGCCTCGGCGCGCTGCTGGCCCCCCTGCGCCAGCTCTCCTTCTGGCAGATGAAGGCGCGCGCCCGGAGCATCGGAGAGTCCGGGGCGGCCACCCTGCTACGCCGCCTCCAGTCGGCCGCCGGCGATCGGGATCTGCGCTTCCACCTCATGGGACACAGCTTCGGCTGCATCGTCGTCTCCGCGGCGGTGAACGGCGCCGGCGGCGACGCCCCGCTCCCGAGGCCCGTGCACTCCCTGTTCCTGGCCCAGGGGGCCCTGTCACTCTGGGCCTATTGCTCCGAGATCCCGTCGGTCCCGGGGAAGCGGGGCTATTTCCACCCGCTGATGGCCAAGGGCAAGGTCGCCGGCCCCATCGTCACCACCCAGTCCCAGCACGACACGGCCGTGCGTGTGTACTACCCAATGGGCGCCGGCGTGGCAGGGCAGGTGGACTTCGCCCCCGGGGAGCTGCCCAAGTACGGCGGTGTCGGCGTCTTCGGCATCCAGGGGCCCGGCATCCCGCTGGAAGGCCTGGCGATGCTGTCCCCGGAGTCGGACTACGGATTCCACGGCGGGCGTGTCTACAACCTGGAGTCGAGCGGCTTCATCAACCAGGGCTCGGGGGCCTCGGGCGCCCACAGCGACATCGCTAAGCCCGCGGTCGCCCTTGACTTCTGGCAGGCCATCGCAACCCCGGCAGACTGATCCCACGCCAGCGAAATGGATGCACCCTACCCCGAGCTTGAGATCGGCCTGCACCGTGTGCAGGCCGATGCCTATCAGGTCGAGCTGCGCTTCCTGGACCCGGCCAGCGATGCGGAGACCGCGCCCCACCGCTCGCCCTGCCCGCTGGACATCCAGGGACTCCTGCCGTTGCAGCAGGAGGCGGAACGCTACGGCCGAGCCCTTGCCGCACAGGTCTTCGCGGACCCCGATGCACTCGGATACCTGCGGATGGCCAAGGCCGCGGTCGAGGCCAGCGACCGCGGCCTGCGCCTGCGGCTTCTGGTGGGACCCACGGCGGCGGAGCTGAACGCGTTGCGCTGGGAGCTCCTGTGCGACCCCGACAGCGGGATGCCGTTCGCCTCCTCGGAGCGGGTGCTCTTCTCACGCGTCATGCTGAGCCAGGACTGGCGTCCGGTGCGCCTCCGGCCCAAGGCGGCCCTGCGTGCGCTGGTGGCGGTGTCCGCGCCCGCCAATCTAGCCGACTACGACCTCGCCCCGGTCGACCTGAACGGCGAGGTGCAGCGCGCCCGGGAGGCGCTCACGGGCATCGCGGTCGAGCTACTGGGCCAGGACCAGCCGCTCGCCATCGAGTCCCTGGACAAGGCACTGCGCGCCGGCTTCGACATCCTCTACCTGGTCGCCCACGGCGCCCTGCCCCGCACCCAGGGCCCCACCCTCTTCCTCTAGGACGAGGAGGGCCTGG
>JBLMWY010000221.1:0-4770 GCA_050257475.1 Bdellovibrio bacteriovorus | reverse complement strand
GCCCGCAAATTGGGTGTTGCGGCCGCTCTAGCCCAACGTGTGGGCCGAGCCTCGCTCGCCAATTGACGCGTAGCCGCGGGGAGTCTAGGAGATGCGGCCTGCCCGAGCCCCCTCAGGGTCTGGCGCTGGCCGGATTTCGCAGGCGCCGGGTCTTCTCGACCATGCGGTAGGTGGATCGGTTGTTGTTGAAGCGCGAGACCTGGTCTAGCTCCACCCACAGGACCTGATGGGATTCGTCATTCCCCGGGATGGGCAGGTCGTCGTCCATCTCCACCAGGAAGCGGATGTCGATGTGCTCGTGCCGCGGGTCCCCGTGCATGGGAGGGACCGTGTGGATGTCGACGTCGAAGATGCTGTCGTCCACGAGGCGGATATGGGAGAGGTCCAGGCCGGTCTCCTCGGAGGTCTCCCGCAGGGCCACCCGCAGGATGTCGGCGTCCCCGTCCGCATGGCCGCCCGGCTGGAACCATTGATCGTGCTTACGGTGGTGCAGCATCAGCACTCGTTGGCGATCCGGGCTCACCACCCAGGCCGAGCCGGTGATGTGTCCATCCCACTGATGCCGCTCGAAGCAATCCTCGTGGGCCGCGACGAAGGCCCGCGCCCGGTCGAGGTAGGCAGACTCCTCCATGAAGCGGGTTCGGTAGTCGGCGAGCAGGGCCAGCAGCTCTTGGCGGTGCATCGTGTTCGGGGACGGTGTAGTTGGTTGGGATTCCTCGGCAGCCCCTGTCAGGTGCCGGAGGGGTTCTGGACCGCGGCGATGGCGGCCGCGGCCGCCTCGTCCACGTCCGCCTCGCCGCCCGACAGGGTCAGTCGGCCGAAGGCACCCACCGCCCGCACGTCGATCAGGGTGATGTTCGCCGCCTTCTCGGCCTGATTGGCCGCATACACGATATAGCCGGCGGGCTCGGTCTCAAGGATGAACATGCTCTGGCCGGGCAGGATCATGGAGCCGCGCCGGTTTTGGCGGTTGATCAGCACGCTGTGATCCGGGGTCATGGCCCGGATAATCTCCTGCCAGGCGATGCGGCAGGCGTTCCTTTCCTCTTGCCGAGCGCCCATGCTGGAGAGCAGCATGCGCCCGGCGGTGATGACATCGCTCTGGTCCCGCTGGTGGATGACCATGGAGCCGAAGGCCCGCTCCACCACCTGCTGGGCCAGGTGGACCCGGGTGGCCTTGAGCGCCATGTCCGTGAGCCGATGGATGGCCATGCCCGGGGAGACCTCGATCCACAGGCAGGCGTCCCCCGGGATGGGGAGAAAGCCCTGGGAGACGGTGGCCATGTACTCCGCGAGCTGGGGCTGCAGCGAGTCGATATAAACGTAGGTCCGAAGCTTGATCATCCAGTGGCAGCGCCGTTGGCGGCGCGCTCCAAGTAATGGGGTCCGAGCGGCGTGAGCCAAAGACGCAATTGTACAGGGGAACCGGGTTGAGCCGGTGGGCGACGTGAAGGATCTCGCCCCGGTTGCCGGGATCCATAGCGTTCGCAGCGCGCTGAAGTTCGGGCCCGACGGGGTCGGCGAGCTCTGGCTCGATCGCAGCCGGCGGGACCGCCGGCTCGCGGAGCTGGCGGAGTCGGCCCGCCAGGCGGGAATCCGTATCCGTCAGGTGTCCGCCGCGGAGCTGGATCAGGCTTCCCAGGGCGTGAACCATCAGGGGACCCTGGCCTGGGTGCGGAGCCCCGCCGCCCGACCCCAGGCGGATCTGGATGAGCTACTGGACCAGGTCCAGGGTCCGCCACTCCTGCTGCTGCTCGACGCGGTTCAAGACCCCCACAACCTGGGGGCGTGCCTGCGAACCGCCGATGCCGCCGGTGTGCATGCCGTGATCGCTCCCAAGGACAAGGCGGCGGGCCTGACCCCGGTGGTGTGCAAGGTGGCGAGCGGGGCCGCGGAGACGGTCCCCTACATCCAGGTCACCAATCTGGCGCGCATCATGGAGCGACTGAAGGAGCGTGGCATCTGGCTGATCGGTACCGCCGGCGAGGCGGACGCCGAGCTCTATGACCGGGACCTTAGGGGCCCTCTCGGGCTGGTCATGGGGGGCGAGGGGGAGGGCCTGCGCCGCCTCACCCGGGAGCGCTGCGATGCCCTGGTGCGCCTGCCCATGCTGGGGCGGGTGGAGAGCCTCAACGTCTCGGTGGCCGCCGGCATCTGCCTCTATGAGTCCCTGCGCCAGCGCCGATCTCGGGGCGTTGCGGGCCGGGTCCTCGCGGACTGACCTGCCCGCTCGATGATCCGCCTGGCGATCGTCTCACCGGCCGCGGGACCGACCCCGGGTCCCCGCCCCCCGGAGGGCACATGACCCCGCCCGGCCTCCTGCTTCTCACCGCCCTCACCATGGTGCCGCTCGCGGCCAACTCCTGGCTGTGCCGGGCGGCACTGCGCGATACCACCATCGACGCCGCGACCTTTACCTCCGTCAGGCTGATCTCCGGGGCCTTGATGCTCTGGGCGCTGGTGTGGCTGACCGGCCGAGTGGACTCGGGCAAGGGCAGTTGGTTGTCGGCCCTGGCCCTGTTCGGCTACGCGGCGCTCTTCTCGCTCGCCTACCTCAGCCTGACGGCGGCGACCGGGGCGCTGCTGCTCTTCGGCGCCGTCCAGGTGACGATGATCGGCACGGGGCTCGCCCGGGGCGAGCGGATGGACCGGGTGCAGGTCGCCGGCGTCGCGCTCGCCTTCGCGGGGCTTGTGGGGCTTCTGCTGCCGGGTTGGTCGGCGCCGCCCTTGGGCGGTGCCCTGATGATGATCTGTGCCGGCATTGCCTGGGGCCTCTATTCGGTGCGCGGTAAGGGCGCGGCCGATCCGATTCGCGAGACCGCGGGTAATTTCGCACTGACGGTGCCCATCACGGCGCTGCTCAGCCTGGTGACGATCCACGCGGCATCCCTGGATCCGCGAGGCCTCTGGTATGCCGTGGCGTCTGGGGCCATTACCTCGGGTCTTGGCTATGCGCTTTGGTACAAGGTGCTGCCATGGTTGCGGGCAACGACCGCGGCCACCGTCCAGCTCAGCGTTCCGGTGATCGTGGCGATCGGCGGGGTTGCGCTGCTCGGGGAGCCCATCACCCTGCGGCTGGTCCTCGCCTCTGGCGCGGTCCTGGGGGGGATCGGTCTGGTGATCTTCGAGCGCGTGCGCCTGGCGCCGCGGCGCTAGCGCTCCTAAAAGGAGTCAGGGGTTCAGCTAAATGGTGACCCCTTTAGGGAGGGGTGACGGTTTGGACTAGGGCGATGCGGTCCTGGATGCGCCACCGAATCTCCAGGCCGTAGAGGCGCATGGTGAACTGGTCCCGCTCCGGGTAGCGGTCCATATAGCCGGGCCTCGGGTCCTGGGCCAGGACCTGGGTGATCAGCTCCCGAATCCTGAGCCTTCCTTCGGGGTCGGCGTCGGCGATGGCCTCCTCTGCCTCGGGACTGAAGTCGATCTCCCAATCGGCATCCGGCGGCTGGGGTGCGAAGCCGGACCGGGCCTCGGGGATGGCGTCCGCGTAGGGGACATAGGGCTTGATGTCGAGCACCGGGGTGCCGTCCAGAAGGTCGGCGCCCCTCAGGCGCAGGACGAGGCCCTCGGGTCCCCGCTCGATCCCCAGATGCTCCACCGCCGAGAGGCCGATGCAGTTGGGCCTGTAGGGGGAGCGGCTCGCGAAGACCCCGACCCGCTCCCGCCCGCCGAGCCGCGGCGGCCGCACCGTGGGACGCCAGCCCGCCTCAAGGCAGTCGTCGTGGAAGACGAAGAGGAGCCAGCAATGGGAGAACCCGTCGATCCCCTTGAAGGCCTCCTCCCGGTCGTAGGGGGGCAGCATCACCAGTCGCGACTCCGAGGCCGTCACCAGCCCCGGCTGGCGGGGGATGCCGAAGCGATCGGTGAAGGGCGAGCGCAGGATGCCGATGGGCGAGAAGCGGATCTCCATCGAAGGCAGCGGCGCTCCGATGGTTAGACCATGACTCCCGGCGAGAAGCTGTAGCTGTCGAGGATGTTGACGTAGTTGGCCCGCTCGAACTCCGCTGGGTTGGGGACGGAGAGCGCGCTCACCAGGCCGCGGAAGTCGGAGACGGACTCGAATCCCTGGCCCTCCATCCAGTCGGTGATGCCCTGCTCGATGTGCCGGAGATAGCTGGGCCCCTTGGAAAGCAGCGCGCTGCAGAGATGTACCACGTCGGCCCCGGCCAGCAGCAGCTTGATGGCGTCCTCCGGGGTGTGGACCCCGCCGGTGGCGCCCAGCGACAGGCCCTCGATGCGACCGTAAAGGAGCGCGATCCAGCGCATGGCGAGCAGGGCCTCGGCGGAGGTGGAGGGGTGGAGGCTCGGCTGCAGGCGCAGGCTGTCGATGTTGATGTCCGGCTGGTAGAAGCGGTTGAACAGCGCCACCCCGTTGGCCCCGGCGCCCGCCATCTGGGTGACCAGGTTGCCGATAGAGCTGAAGGCGGGCGAGAGCTTCATGTTGATGGGGATCTGGATATGGCCCCGTAGCTCGCGCAGCAGACTCAGATAGCGCTCCTCGACCTGGACGCTGGTCTGGGAGATGTCGCCCGCCACGTAGTAGACATTGAGCTCCAGGGCGTCTGCCCCGGCCTGCTCGAGGTCCCTGGCGTGGCTGATCCAGCCGCTCGGGGTGACGCCATTGAGGCTGGCGATGACCGGGATGCCCAAGGCCTCCTTGAGGCGGCGAATGTTCTGCAGATAGAGCTCCAGGCCGCTCTCGAAGTCCTGCCAGGCGGGCAGGAAGCCGTCCCCCGCCTCGGCGAACCCGATCTCCTGATGGTGCAGGAA
>JBLMWY010000220.1:0-3901 GCA_050257475.1 Bdellovibrio bacteriovorus | reverse complement strand
CCCCCCAATAGGCCTTGCCGGTGCGGCCCACCGGGTCTGAGGTAAAGACGACGGCGGCGTCGCTGGAGGTCCGAAGCAGCGGCAGGCAGGCCTGGGTGAGCAGGAAGGGGAAGGTCAGATTGATGCGCAGCACCCGCTCCCATTCGCTCGCGTCGTAGTCGTCGATCCGGCTCAGGAAGGGCGCGAAGGCGGCGCAGTGAACCAGGCCGTCGAGCCGTCCGAAGGTGTCTCCCACAATGTCCGCGGCCTCGCGGCAGGCCGCCTCGCCGGCCTTGTCCGGGTCGAGGGGGAGTATGGCCGGCTGGGTGCCGCCAGCGGCCTCGATCGCGTCATAGACGCTCTCCAGGCCCCCCTGGTCGAGGTCGCTCAGAATCAGGATCGCCCCCCGGGCGGCGGCGGCCAGGGCCACGGCCCGTCCTAGGCCCTCGGCGGCCCCGGTGACCAGTATGATGCGGTCCTTGAGCGGTCGGTCGGTGGATTCGGGTTCCAGGGGTGGTTCTCGTTCGGTCGATGATTGAGGCTCAGTGTCGCCGGCTCTCGCGCCAGGCGTGCCAGAGCTTGCGGACCGGGGTGAGGCCGATGCGCTGGTCGGCGAGGTCGAAGCCGCTAGACTCCAGCTCCAGAAGGAGCCGGTCCAGGGTGCGGATCCGGATGCGCAGGGTCACGGGCAGGCCCCGCAGGTCTGCCCCGTCTTCCCGCAGCCGCCGCGCGTCGTCCGCCAGCCCCGCAAGCAGATGTGGCAAGTGATGGCGGCCCGCGGGGGAGGCCAGCCCCTCCGGCGTCAGGCCGAGGTCGCGAAGTCGATCCCCGGGGATGAACCCAAGGCGCCCTCGGCGCAGTAGCCAGCCGCTGTCGCGAATCTGATAGACCAGGGTGGCGTAGGCCCCGAGCCGACGCGCCCGGGGGGTCTCCTCTGCGGGCGGCTCGGCCGGGCTCAGGACCCGCAGGCAGAGCTCGAACAGGGCCCCCAGGTCCTGGGCGGCACAGGCGTGAAGCTCGGGGAGGTCACGCGGCCAGTGGCGGGTCAGGGCCGCCTCGGTGGCCCAGGCCAGGTCCAGGAAGGGCTTCGGCGGCAGCCCGTGGCGGGCGATCAGGGGCGCGAGCCGCCGCCCGAGGGGGTGGGTCGGAGTGCCCGCGAAGATGCGGCCGAGCTCCTCCCGCCACCACTGGAGCTTTGCCTGTGCCACCCCGGGGTCCGACGCCTGATCGAGGCAGGCCCGCACCGCATGTCGCCAGCCGTGCAGCGCCGCCAGGTCGTCGCGAGAGGCCGGCGGTGCCAGACGCAGGCTGTAGTAGCTGGACGATCCCGGGGGTGTGGCCGCGTTTGGAAAGCCCCAGTCGTCCCTCATGGGCCAGTCACCCCTGCGGACACCTCAGGCATCGGGGTCCCGCCGGCAGGTGACCAGGTAGTTCACGTCAAGGTCGTCCTTGTCCAGCCGATAGGCGCGGGTGAAGGGGTTGTAGGTCATCCCGGTCATGTCGGTGCAGGCGAGGCCGGCGGCGCGGATCCAGCGGTGGAGCTCCGAGGGGCGGATGAAGCGGGCGAAGTCATGGGTGCCCTTGGGCAGGAGGCCCAGCACATACTCGGCCCCGACGATGGCGAACAGGTACGACTTGGCGTTGCGGTTGAGCGTCGAGAAGAAGACCCAGCCCCCCGGGCGCACCAGGCGCGCGCAGGCGTCTACCACCGAGGCCGGGTTGGGGACGTGCTCCAGCATCTCCATGCAGGTCACGCAGTCGAAGCTCGCCGGGCGCTCGGCGGCCAGGGCCTCGGCGGAGACCTTGCGGTACTCCACCGCGACCCCGCTCTCCAGGGTGTGGAGCTCCGCCACCCGAAGCGGCATCTCCCCCATGTCGATGCCCATCACCGCGGCGCCCCGCAGGGCCATCCCCTCGGAGAGGATGCCGCCGCCGCAACCCACGTCCAGCACGGCCTTGCCCGCGAGCCCCGCGGCCCGGTCGACATAGTCCAGGCGCAGCGGATTGATGTCGTGCAGGGGCTTGAACTCGCTCTCCGGGTCCCACCAGCGGGCCGCCAGCTCCTCGAACTTGCCGATCTCCCGGGGATCCACGTTGGGGTGGTGAGGATCTGTCGATGGGGCGCTGGTGTGGCTCATAGGGGCTATTGGCGAAAAGGAGCTGGTGGTGGCGGTCGCTGGCCGCATCTTACACCGCGGCCGGGGCCACCGCCCCAGCGCGCCGGGCTTCGGGGCAAGCGCCCCGGGACCAAAGGGGCTAAACTTTGAGCCTTTGATTGACCGGGTGAGCCAGATGTTCGAAAAGACCATGCAGATCCGCGACTACGACCCGGAGCTCTGGGCGGCCATCCAGGCGGAGGAGCGCCGCCAGGAGGAGCACATGGAGCTGATCGCCTCCGAGAACTACGCGAGCCCCCGGGTCATGGAGGCCCAGGGCGGAGTCATGACCAACAAGTACGCCGAGGGCTACCCGGGCAAGCGCTACTACGGGGGCTGCGAATACGTGGACGCGGCCGAGCAGCTCGCCATCGACCGCGCCAAGCAGCTCTTCGGGGCCGACTACGCCAACGTCCAGCCCCACTCGGGCTCCCAGGCTAATGCCGCCGTCTACATGGCGCTCTGCAACGCGGGGGACACCATCCTCGGCATGAGCCTGGCCCATGGCGGGCACCTGACCCACGGGGCCAAGCCAAACTTCTCGGGCAAGCTCTACAACGCGGTCCAGTATGGGCTGAACCCGGCGACCGGCGAGATTGACTACGAGGAGGTGGAGCGCCTGGCCCGGGAGCACAACCCGCGCATGATCATCGCCGGCTTCTCCGCCTACTCCCGGGTGGTGGACTGGAAGCGCTTCCGCGCCATCGCCGACGCGGTCGGGGCCTATCTCTTCGTGGACATGGCCCATGTCGCGGGCCTGGTGGCCGCGGGGGTCTATCCGAGCCCGGTGCAGATCGCCGATGTCACCACCACCACCACCCACAAGACCCTGCGCGGGCCCCGCGGGGGCCTCATCCTGGCCAAGGCCAACCCCGAGCTGGAGAAGCGCTTCAACTCCCTGGTCTTCCCCGGCATCCAGGGCGGGCCCCTGATGCACGTGATCGCCGCCAAGGCCGTGGCCTTCAAGGAGGCCATGGAGCCCGCCTTCAAGGACTACCAGCGCCAGGTGGTGCAGAACGCCCAGACCATGGCGGAGATCTTCCTCTCCCGGGGCTTTGATGTGGTCTCCGGCGGTACCGATGACCATCTGTTCCTGGTGAGCTTCATCACCCAGGGGCTTACCGGCAAGGACGTGGACGCTTGGCTGGGTGCGGCCAACATCACGGTGAACAAGAATTCGGTCCCCAACGATCCACAGTCACCCTTCGTCACCAGCGGCATCCGCATCGGCACCCCGGCCATGACCACCCGCGGCTGCGGGATCGATGAGGCCCGCGACCTCGCCGGGTGGATGTGCGATGTGATCGACGCCCGGGGCGATGGGACCGTGATCGAGTCGGTGCGGGCCAAGGTCCTGGATCTCTGCGCCCGGTTCCCGGTGTACCAGCGTTGAGCCGAGCGTCGGGTTACGGCGCGGCGGGGCTCGGTGCATTGACAGCGCCCTCCGTTGTGCGCACCTAACCCGACCGACGCGAAGCCAATCGTCGGCTCAAGACCATGCGTTGCCCCTTCTGCGGCGCCGAGGACACCAAGGTGATCGACTCCCGCCTGGCCGGGGACGGGGACCAGGTGCGGCGTCGGCGCAAGTGCGTGGTGTGCCGGGAGCGCTTCACCACCTTCGAGACCGCCGAGCTCAACCTGCCGCGGATCGTCAAGCGGGATGGCAGCCGGGTGCCCTTCGACGGGAGAAAGCTGCGCAACGGCATGATGCGGGCCCTGGAGAAACGCCCCGTGAGCACCGAGCAGGTGGACGCCGCCCTGGCCCA
>JBLMWY010000219.1:0-2967 GCA_050257475.1 Bdellovibrio bacteriovorus | reverse complement strand
ACGCCTGCCCCTGGAGCCGGCCCAGCAGGAGCGTGGGGTTCGACCCCCCTCCTAACCTCCCCCCGCCCGGGGGGAGGCGCTCTGGCGCAGCTTCCTCACCCCACCCTCAAACCCCTCCTTCCGCGGGGAGAAAGTCCCGGGCGGATCGCGGCGCACCTGGGTCTCGTTCCTGTGGTCAACGTGAAATGCCGCCTTGCGGTTCTCGCAAGACTGTTTTTACGCAGCCAGTGGTTTGAATCGCTGAGATTGGCGTCAGCTCCGACGGATCGATAGGCCGTGGATGGCAGTGAATTCGGAGCACGCCTATGTGGCGAAATACGGGCCAGGCATACGGAATCATCGCCATCGCGCTGCACTGGTTGGTCGCCATCGTGGTCCTCGGGCTCTTCGCCCTGGGTCTCTGGATGGTGGGGCTCACCTATTACGACACCTGGTATCGCACGGCCCCCAGCATCCACAAAGGGGTCGGGGTCCTGCTGTTCCTGGTGCTGGTGCTGCGCCTGCTCTGGCGCCTGGCGAACCCCAACCCCGCCCCGGAGCCGACGCACAGCCGCTTCGAGCGGCTGGCCTCAAGTGTCGTGCATGGGCTGCTGTATCTGCTGCTGTTCGGCGTGATGGCAAGCGGCTATCTCATCTCGACCGCCGATGGACGGGCCATCGACGTCTTCGGGCTCTTCCAGGTGCCGGCCACCCTGACCGGACTCCCGAATCAGGCCGATCTGGCTGGGGACATCCATCTGGCCCTGGCAATCACCGTCATCGTGCTGGCGGCCGTCCATGCCCTGGCCGCCCTCAAGCACCACTTCATCGATCGGGATCGCACCCTGCTGCGCATGCTCGGTCTTTCCAGCCCACCAGCGATTGATCACCAAGACTCGGAGGAAACATGATGCGCAACCGGCCTCTTGCCGCCTTATCCCTCGCCGCGACCATCGCCCTGGCCCCGGGCCTGATCCAAGCCGCCCCGGAGCGCTATGTCATCGACACCAAGGGGGCCCACGCCTTCATTCAGTTCCGCATCAAGCACCTGGGCTATAGCTGGCTGTACGGGCGCTTCAACGAGTTCAGCGGGACCTTCACCTACGATCCGGATAACACCAGCGCCTCCCAGATCGAGGTGGACATCAAGACGGCAAGCCTGGACTCGAACCACGCGGAGCGGGACAAGCACCTGCGGGGCAGCGACTTCCTGGACGTGTGAAAATATCCGACCGACACCTTCAAGAGCACCGCCTACAAGGAGACGGGCTTCAACAAGGGGGTGCTGGAGGGGGAGCTGACGCTCAAGGGCGTCACCAAGCCGATCAAGATCGACGTGGAGCGCATCGGCAATGGGCCGGATCCCTGGGGTGGCTATCGGCGTGGGTTTGAAGGCCGAACCGAGTTCGCGCTCAAGGACTTCGGGATCGACTACAACCTCGGGCCCGCCTCCCGCACGGTGGAGATGATGCTGACAGTGGAGGGTATTCGGCAGTAAGGACGCGTCAGAAACAACTTGAACAGAGCAAGCGTGCGTAGGGTGGATAAGCGCGCCTCATCCACCTCGTGACGGCGGGTTTGGTGGATGCGGCGCGGCAGATCATTTGAGCTCAACCGGCAAGACGTGCCGGGCGCCTTATCCACCCTACGGATGTGTCTCCGTTGTTGTTGATCGGCTCCCAAGGAAGGGATTGGTAACAAGCGACTTCCTTACAGGGGGAAGCAGCCAGCGTCGCAACTAATCCACCAACGACGGCCGGATTGAAGCACGTCCCTTGTTCCACCCCGCGCTTCTTCGCGAGCGGGGCACGCCGCGGATGAGGCTTTCAAAGGGGACCGAGTAAACCGGGGAAGCGGCGGTCAAGCGCCTCCATCAGGGCGGGCAATCCCGTGACATCGAAGTCCGGCCTCGGCATCTCGAGGCTCCACGCGGCCCCGGGCGGAAAGCGGCCCGTGCGCACCAGGGCCGTCCACATACCCAGCCGCTCGGCGCCGGTGATATCCGTATCCGGACGGTCGCCGATCATCAGACAGCGGCCGGCGCTATAGCCGAGTTGCTCTAGCGCCATCTCGTAGAGCAGCGGCTCGGGCTTGCCGATGACCGTTGGGGTCACGCCGGTCGCGGCCGCAAAGGGCGCGACCAAGGCGCCACCGCCCGGCAGGACAACCCGGCAGCCGTCACGCAGCCCATCCACTGTGGTGTCGGGATTGGTTGCTACCAGCCGGGCACCCCGTCCCAGGATCAGGTTGATGCCGGTGGTCAGGCTCTCGTAGTCCAAGCCAGGCCCCTCCCCGACCACCACCACGTCCGCGCGCTGGGCGTCCGGCTCCCCCACCGCGCTCAGGGCGGCCTGTAGCCCCGCGGCACCCACCGCGAAGTAGCGGAAGCCGGGCTTGCAATGGGAGAGCCAGCGGGCGGTCGCCTGGGCGGACGTGAGAACCCGCGCGGGATCCGGTCTGGGAAGACCCATCGCCGCCAGGGCGTCGGCCACCTCCTGGGGGGTGCGAATCGGGTTGTTGGTGAGAAAGCAATGGGGACAGTTATCGAGGCGCCGGAGCAGGTCATCCGCACCCGGCAGCACCCGATCCCCGTGGAACAGGACGCCGTCCAGATCGATTAACAGGGCTTGAGGAGGAAGACGGCTCACGCGGCGCGGGCCCTCGGTTCGCCTTGCGATGCATGGAGTACGCGAATAACGCGAAGGCGCGAAGAATGCGAAGAATATAGAGGTCTGCTTCGGCTCAGGCGCACGACGGCCACCCTTATTGGATCCGTGGAACGGCTCCAAGCACTGACCTCCAGCACCGCTTCTTCATTCGCGTTCTTTCGCGCCTTCGCGTTCATTCGCGGACACATTCCCTTCCTTGCCGCTGCGGGCTAGCGGGCTCGCGCCTCAGGCCAGGTCCGCCGCAAGGGAATCACGGGTCGCGGGCGAGACCTGCACCTGATAGCCGTAGTCAGGGTGATCCGTCCCAATGGCAACGCCC
>JBLMWY010000218.1:0-4968 GCA_050257475.1 Bdellovibrio bacteriovorus | reverse complement strand
CCCAGGGCGGGGGACATCCGAAGGCGGGCCCTAAACGCCGCGAACTCTCCTCTGCAGCCGGGGCAAAACGGTTGGGACGGGTTTCGACACGATGGCGGTTGTGATTGAGGAAAGACCCGATGTCTTGCCGCTGATCCGCCTGGCGGTCCTGGCGCCGTCCAGCCACAACACCCAGCCGTGGCGCTTCCGGATCTCGGGCCCGGCGATCGACCTGCTCGCCGACCGAACCCGGGCCTTGCCCATCAACGACCCCGACGGCCGGGAACTCACCATCAGTTGTGGCTGCGCCCTGATGAACCTGCGCCTTGCCGCGGCACACCACGGGCTTGCGGCTGAGGTTCAAGCCTTGCCGGTGGCTGAGGACCCGGACTGGCTGGCCCGGGTCAGCCTCCGCCGAGCATCCGACCGACCCGCCGTGGAGGCGGCGCTCGCCGGGATCATCGAGTGCCGACACACCCATCGAAGCCACTTCGACGCCCGTACCCTGGAATCCGCCGTCATCAACCAGTTGATGACGGCGGCCAGCACCGAGGGCGCCTGGCTGCGGCCCCTCCGGGGTGCGGATGCCAGGGCACAGGCGGCAGCCCTGGTGGCCGAGGGCGATGCCGCCCAATGGGCAAACCCGAGCTGGCGGCTCGAACTCGCCAGATGGATGCGTCGCCGGCGCCACGGTGATGGCCTGACCGTTCCACGCGTGGCCCTGCCGCTGGCTCGGCTTGCGGTGCGTATCTTAAACATGGGCGGCCGCGTAGGCGCCAAGGACAGGGCGCTGGCGCTATCCTCTCCCCTACTGGCGGTCCTCGGCACCGACAATGACCACCCCCAGGACTGGCTGCTGGCCGGTCAGGGGCTTCAGCGCGTGCTCCTCTGCGCCTGCCGCGAGGGGCTCCAGGCCTCCTACCTCAACCAGCCCATCCAGGTGGCGGCCCTGACGCCCAGGCTCCGGGAGCTGGTCGGAGGCGGCCACCCGCAGATGCTGCTCCGTCTGGGCTATCCGAAAGGACAAGTCCGCGCCGCGCCCCGGCGGCCCCTCGACGCCGTGGTCACCCGAGTCGCCGTCTAGGCAGGACCCTGGCAGGTCCGCCCACCTCCCAGCCCCTAGTCGGCGACCTTCCGCAACGCCACCGCGTTCATGCAGTAGCGCAAACCGCTCGGCGGCGGCCCGTCCGGGAAGACATGGCCCAGATGGGCCCCGCAGGCGTTGCAGGTGGTTTCCACCCGCACCATCCCGTAGGACGCGTCGCCGTGGTAGGCGATAGCATCCTCCTTCACCGGCTGGGTAAAGGACGGCCAGCCGGTGCCGGACTCGAACTTCTCGGTGGCGTCGAAGAGCAGAGCACCGCAGCACACGCAGGCGTAGCGCCCAGGCTCGAAGAGGCTGCACATGGGCGAGCTGAAGGCCCGCTCCGTGCCCTTCTCGCGCGTCACCCGATATTGCTCCGGGGTGAGTTCGGCGCGCCATTGGTCCGCGCTCTTGGTGACGGCGCAATCCGGTGGCGGATTGCCCCGGTTGACGCGTTGCATGATGTCCAGCCAGGTGAGCATCTGGGGTCCTCGCAGGGAAGAAGGGTTGTCCTTGGCTCCATGGTAGCGCCTGCCCTCGGTGACAGTCGCCGCCCTTTGTGCGGCGGCGCGACTTAGGCCCCGAGGCGCCCCAGGGGCCTGCTGGTAGAATGCCGGCTGACCTGCCGCGTCCCACGGGATCCCAGCCCCCTTGAACCCACTCAAGCGACTCGCCTCCCAGACCGCCGTCTACGGCGTCAGCAGCATCCTGGGACGCTTCCTCAACTACCTGCTGGTTCCCCTCTTCACCTACAGCTTCGCCCCGGCGGAGTATGGGGTGGTGGCGGAGTTCTACGCCTACATGGGCTTCCTGGCGGTGCTCCTGGTGTTCGGGCTGGAGACCGGGTACTTCCGCTTCCGCTCCGGCGGCGCGCATCCGCCGGCGGTGGTCTACGGGACCGTGGTGCGCTTTCTGATCCTGGCCAATGGTGGCTTTTTTATCGCCATTCTGCTCCTGGGGCAGCCCCTGGCGGATCTCCTGCGCCACCCGGACCACCCCGAGTACATCCTCTGGACCGCCGCCATCCTGGCGCTGGACTCCATCGGGGCCGCCGCCTTCGCGCGGCTGAGGGCGGAGGAGCGGGCGATGCGCTTCGCCGTCATCAAGCTGATCGAGATCGCCGCCAACATCGGACTCGCCCTCTTCTTCATCCTCCTCGCCCGGCGGGCCTTCGATGCCGATCCCCAGTCCTTCCTCGGGCGGCTCTGGGACCCGGCCATCGGTGTCGGCTATGTCTTCCTCGCCAATCTGGCGGCCAGCGGGCTCAAGCTCCTGCTGCTCGCGCCCCAGCTCCAGGACGGTCTGCGTGGCTTCGACGGGGCCCTGTTCCGGCGCATGATCCGTTACTCGCTCCCCATGGTGATCATCGGGCTCGCGGGGATCGTGAACGAGATGCTGGATCGGGCGGCGCTCAAGTACCTCCTGCCCTACGACGACGAGACCAACCTGGCCCAGCTCGGGATCTACAGCGCCTGCTACAAGCTCTCCATCCTGATGACCCTCTTCATCCAGGCCTTCCGCTATGCCGGAGAGCCCTTCTTCTTCGCCTATGCAAAGGAGAAGGACGCGGGGCGCACCTATGCCGTGGTGCTCAATTGGTTCGTCATCTTCTGCGTCTTCATCTTCCTCCTGGTCACCCTGTTCCTGGATGTCTTCCAGTACTTCGTGGGCAGTGCCTACCGGGAGGGGCTGCACGTGGTGCCGGTGCTGCTGCTCGCCAACCTGCTGCTTGGCATCTACGTGAACCTCTCCATCTGGTACAAGCTCACCGACCGCACCCTGATGGGCTCGGCCGTATCGATCGCGGGGGCGGCGATCACCGTCATCCTGCTCGTCAGCCTGGTACCGCGCTTCGGCTTCGAGGGTGCCGCCTGGGCCCATCTCGCCTGCTACGGATTCATGGTGGTAGTCTCGTACCTGTTGGGCCGCCGCTTCTACCCCGTTCCCTACGACCTGGCGCGGGTCGGTGGCTATATCGCCCTAGGGCTCGCGCTCTATGGGACCAGCCTGCTCGTGGTGGAGCGGCTTGACGTCAATACCCGGGCGGTGGGGGCGGTGCTGCTGGCCCTGTTCCTGGGCCTGGTCTACTGGATCGACGGACGCGCCATGATGCGCCGGGCGGGCATCTGAGGCTCGGGGGTGGCCCCCGGGCCGCTCAGGATCGCTCCTTCAGCAGCACCCGCTTGGCCTCGTTGATCTTGGCCGCGAGATAATCGGACCCGCCCCTATCCGGGTGCAGCTTCTGCATGAGACGACGGTGGGCGGCGCGGATGGCCGCCGCATCCGCGCCCGGCTCCAGACCCAGGATGGCCCAGGCCTCGGAGTCGCTCATGGGACCGCTCGCCGCGCTCGGCTGGTTGGTCGACCCCGCACCGTCCTGGTCCCGCCACTCCGGTCCCCGCTCCCGGTCCAGGTAGGCCTCGAGCACCGCGGCGGACTGGCCGTCCTGATCGCGGTAGAGCTCTAGCATGCGCAGCAGGGCATCGAGCTCCAGGTCCGAGAGCCGGCGCCCGGCGAAGGGCCCCTCCAGCACCTCCCCGTCCATGACGCCGCTCCCATGGTCCAGACGCATCACGAGGAAACGGGTGCGGATCTCCGAGGCCTGGGCACCGGACGCGCCAGGACCGGCCCCAGGGCTGCCCCCGGCGGGACCTGATCCGCCCAGGAGGCCAGACCCACCGAGCCCGAGGGAGCGCAGGACCCGCTGGAGGGCAGGCAGGAGCTGGGCGACCTGGACGAGCCGAATCACCACCGGGATCAGGGCCCCAATGGCGGCGAAGATGGGGTTCAGCCGGCCGGTCGCCGCCGCCAGCACCAGGACCCCGATCAGGGCCCAGAGGCCCACCCGGGGCAGGGTGCGGGCGACCTGGGCGGGAGGGGTGCGACGGAACCAATGCAGGAACCAGAGCACCCCGAGGATGACCCCAGCCAGGATCAGGAGGCGCGCCACGATGACTCAGCGCCTGCTGCTGACCTGGTGGGTGAGCTGGAGCACGACCCCGCCCCGGGACTCGCCGTAGCGGGTCAGCGCCTTGCGCCCACCCGCCGCATAGACCGCGACGGCCCCCAGCAGGTCCCTCAGCAGGTGGGGGCTGTTGGCGTCGAAGGGGCACCAGGCCCCACCGGAGAGCCGCGCGATGTCACGGAAGCTCGCCTCGGCCACCGGATCCCGGCCCTCCTGGAAGACGAAGGCCGGCACGCCGAGCAGCCCGAGCCGCCCGGCCTGGTCGGCCAGGCGCTCTCGATCCTCCTCCATGCAGTCGCCGACGAAGACCAGGGCGTTCACACGGCCGCGGCCGGCCTCGGCGATCGCATGCTCCAGAACCCGGCCGATCTGGGTCAGACCCGCGGCGCAGAAGACCCGGTTCATGCGCCGCAGCAGGGTCTCGGAGTCGCCCATCCAGTCCGAGTGCTCGAACTCCCGGAACCCCCGGTAGAAGCAGAGCTGGACCTCGATCCCGCCCAGGGCCTGGGTGTCGGCGAACATGGCGGATTGGATGCGCGCGGCTTGGTCCCAGGTGGGCTCCCGGCTGGCCGTGGCGTCCATGGCGAAGATGAGGCGCCCGCGCGCGCCGGCGGGGCCCGTGCGGGGGGTGGCGGCCACCTGGCGCAGGAAGGCGCTGACGTCCGCCGGGGCGTCGATTGCCTTGCGCTCTGAGCTCATGACTAATTCCTGGGATTCGGATTGTGCGGGCCGTCTGGCCAGCCGATTTCGGCGGGCCCCAAGGGCCTGCGTCAATCTCCGACAGGCCCGCGGCCTTGGACCATGCCCGCTCGGCGTGGTGCCGTGGGCGCTCGCTGGCGGAGCGCTCGCCGGCGGGGCCCTTGCTGGCACGGCCCTCGCCCGACCCAGGATGCCCAGTTCCAGACCGCGAATCAACTTGGGGGGCTAGGAGGAGCCCCGG
>JBLMWY010000217.1:0-19776 GCA_050257475.1 Bdellovibrio bacteriovorus | reverse complement strand
CGTGTATCCCGGCAGGGTCCGAGCAAGTAACGCAACGATGGAGCTCACGGCATGAGTCAGGCATTACGCGAGGCGGTGGCTCGGCAGCGCCTGCTGCTCCAGGGTCGGCTGGCCTCCCCTCTGGAGCGTCTGGCCCGGCACTGCGCCGCTCGCTGGCCGGTCCGCGAGGCCCTGGAGCAGGAGCTGATCACTGCCTTCGCCGGGCTTCCATCCTGCAAGTATCTGTACGTCCTGGACAACCGAGGGATCCAGATCACCGCCAACTGCACCCCAGCCGGTCCCGACACCACGCAGCTCGGGCGCGACCGCAGCGCTAGGCCCTACCTGACGGACGCCCTGGCGGGCCAGCGTTTCACCCTCTCCCAGGCCTATATCAGCCGTAATGCCCGACGCCCGTCCCTCACCGCGGTGCAACGCATCGAATCCCTGGCGGGCGAGCGCCTCGGTTTTCTGGGGGCGGACTTCGACCTGCGGGAGCTGCCCCTGACCCGGGAGCTTTACCAGCAGCCAGACCAATGGGTCCAGCTCAAGGGGGACCCGGCCATCCGCGGTGGGCTCTTCGCCCAGCAGCGGGCCGAGAGCCTGATGGATCGCCGCATCGATGCCGTGCTGGACCTCTTGGTGGAGTTGATTGCGGTCCACGGCGTCTTCCATGGCAAGCTGCATTTCTCCAGCTCCCGGGCAACCCTGTGGGTGGTGGACGACCCCTACCGCTTCCGCATCCTGGACATCGAGGACCTAACCGACCCGGCCATCTGCCTCGCCTACCCGAGCCGTCCCTACCCGGGGGATGCCGCCATCCCCCTGGAGCGGGTCAGAGAGGTGTTCAGGACCTTCAAGGCCCTGCGCTTCATGGACGAGACCATCTACCTGCGCGCCGGCTCACTGAACATCTTCAATGGGATCGTGGGGCTCAACTTTTCCTGCGACGGCTCTCACTACATGCCCTGGCACGAGTTCCTGGACAAGAACCTGGGCTTCTGGCTGGGAACGGACGACACCTGCGCCCTGGGTGAGGGGCCCTGAGCGGCCTCCGGCGACCGGTCCCACCGGCCAGCGGCGCGCTCCCTGGTGCTCTGGCCGGACCCGAGGGCCCCTGGTCACGACCTGTCAGTCGCCCGCGTCCAAAATGATCTCGGCCCAATCCGCCAGGGCATCCAAAATGGCGAGGCGTGCCGGATCGCCCCCCTGGCCCTGGACCAGGTCGGCAAGACGCTGCTGGTATTGGTCGAGGGTGATGCTGCCGCCCCCCTCGGGATCGGTGAGCCGGTCGAGTCGGTAGGCGTCCCAGGCCTCCCGCTCATCCAAGGTCAGGGTCTCGGGCCAATTGCGGGCACGATAGCGGAGCAGCATCTCGGGCAGCCGCGGATCGGCGAAGCCCGGACGGACACGGGCCAGCTCCTGGGGGCTCAGGCGGTGGAGGCCATCGAGCAGGCGGCGATCGCCGTCCGAGAGGAATCCGCCCCCGTAGAGCAGCAGGTCAGGGTCCTTGGGCTGGGGCAGCTCGGAGGCCCGGTGGGCGGCCTGGACGCGTTCGCGGATGGCTGGGGCCTGGGCGGCGGCGGCGCGGGCCCGGCGCTGAACCAGATCGGGATCAATGGACCAACGTTCCGCCGCGTCCGGGGTCAGGGTCGCCAGCGGCGCCAGGACCGGGGCACGGTTGATATGGACCGTCTTCAGGGGGATGCGCTGGACGCCCTCCGGGAGATCCTTGGCGGGGGTGAAGAGCCGCTGGCGGATCTCCTCGATGGGGAGCTCCAAGAGCAGAGCCGGGTCCTCCCGCAGATCGAAGCAGATGACCCCGTTGCCGTTGCTCGGGTGGGGGGCCACCGGCAGCACCGGGGCAATGCAACCCAGGGTGGCCGGGTAGCGGGCCGAGCAGTGCAGCAGGGGTTGGCCTCTGGCGAGCAGGTCCCGTACTAGGTGCTTGTCTCGAAGCGTCAGGGCGTAGTCGAAAAGCCGTGGCTGGAGCCGCCTCAGCAGCCTCGCCAGGTCCAGGGTGGCGCGCACGTCCGCCAAGGCGTCATGGGCCCCGGCGTGGGCGATCCCATTGGCCGCGGTCAGGTCCTCGAGGCGAAAGGAGGCGGTGCCATCCTCACGGGTCGGCCACTGGATCCCCTCGGGCCTCAGGGCATGGGCGAGCCGCAGGGTGTCGATCAGATCCCAGCGCGAGTTGCCGTCGCGCCACTCCCGGGCATAGGGGTCCCGGAGGTTGCGGTACAGGAGGTTGCGGGTGACCTCGTCATCGAAGCGGATGCTGTTGTACCCGACCCCGCAGGTGCCCGGCCGGCCCAGCTCGGACTCGATCCGGGCAGCGAACTCGGCCTCGATTAGGCCCTGATCCAGGGCGACCTGCGGGGTGATTCCCGTGACCAGGCAGGCCTCGGGCTGGGGCAGCAGATCGGGCGCCGGCCGACAGTAGAGGACCAGGGGATCCCCCACCGGATTGAGCTCGGCGTCGGTGCGCAGACCCGCGAACTGGCAGGGACGGTCCCGTCGTGGGTCCGCCCCCCAGGTCTCGTAGTCGTGCCAGTAGAAGGTATCGGACAAGGACCGCGGACGCCCCAGCCGCGGCGGACTGGGTCCTTAGACCTTTTCCTTGATACGAGCGGCCTTGCCGGTGAGGCCCCTCAGGTAGTAGAGCTTGGCCCGGCGCACGTCGCCCTTGCGCTTGACCTGGATCTCGGCAACGGTGGGGCTGTAGGTCTGGAAGACCCGCTCCACACCCTCGCCATGGGAAATCTTGCGCACCGTGAAGGCGGAGTTGAGCCCGCGGTTGCGCTTGGCGATGACGATACCCTCGAAGGCCTGGAGACGCTCGCGCTCCCCCTCCTTCACCTTGATCTGCACCACCACCGTGTCGCCCGGATCGAAGTCGGGCACCGCGCGGGACATCTGCTCACGCTCGATCTCTTGAATGATCTTACTCATGATCCTGTTCTCTCCCGGTCACACCCCTTGCCCCCCATCGGGTCGGCAGAGGCCTCAATGATCTCCGCGAGCAGGGCCCGCTCCTCCACGGACAGTTGCCGCCGCTGCAGCAACTCGGGCCGTCGCAGCCAGGTCCGGGTCAGCGCCTGACGCAGGCGCCAGCGGCGAATGGCCGCGTGATCGCCGCTGAGCAGCACCGCCGGCACCGCCATCCCCTCCGCCAGCTCCGGACGGGTGTACTGCGGATGGTCAAGCAATCCGTCCATGTGGGAATCCTGCTCGGCCGACTGGGCATGCCCCAGGACCCCCGGCAGCAGCCGGATGGCGGCGTCCATCACCACCATGGCCGCCAGCTCCCCGCCGCTCAGGACATAGTCCCCGATGGACCACTCCAGGTCCACGTAGCGCTCGATGAAACGCTCATCGACCCCTTCGTAGCGCCCGGCGACCAGGATCCAACCCGGCGCCGCGGCGATCTCCCGAATCGCCGACTGATCCAGCAGCCGCCCCTGGGGCGACAGATAGGCCACCCGGCTCTCGGGGGCCTGGGCCCGCGCCGCCTGGATCGCATCGCGCAAGGGCTCCACCTTCATGACCATCCCGGGTCCGCCGCCGTAGGGGCGGTCATCCACTGTTCGATGGACGTCGCGTGTGAAGTCCCGCGGGTTCCACAGGTGCAGCTCCGCGATCCCGCGCGCCAGGGCCCGCCCGGTCACGCCCTGATCCAACAGAATCCGGAACAGCCCCGGGAACAGGGTGACCACATCGAAACGCACGCACTCACCTCACGGGCGGGCTGGCCCTGGGGGCCCGGGCGCGTCTCTCAAAAGTCCGGGTCCCAGTTTACCTCGATGCGGCCGCGCGCCAGATCGACCGACCGGATCACCTCGCCCCAGGCGAAGGGGATCAGGCGCTCGCGCTCCCCGGTGACCACCAGTACGTCATTGACGCCGGTGGAGAACAGATGATCGACCACCCCGAGACGGACCCCCTCGGGCCCCCAGACCTCCAGCCCTTCGAGGTCGGCCCAGTACCATTCGTCCGGCGCCGTCGGCGGGAGCTGCGCCCGCTCCACCGCGATCTCCTGGTCCACGAGCAGCGCGGCCTGATCGCGATCGTCGCAGCCGGCCAGGCGCGCCACCACCCCTTTGCCGTGCCGCCGCCCCTCGATCACCTGGCGGGCCGCCTGGCTCGGCCCCACCAGCCAGGGGGAGTAATCGAGGATCGCCTCCCGCGGCTCGGTCTCCGAATAGACCTTGATCCAGCCACGCACCCCGTAGACCCCAACGATGCGCCCGAGGACGACGCGCTTAGCCATGTCGCAGCGACGGTTCCCCCGCGTTGGAGGGCCAGGTCACAGGGGCGACAGGGGTCTGGCCCCGAATCGCTCCGTGCCCTCAGGCCGCGATTGCGGACGCCTCGCGGGCCGCTTGCTTGAGCAGCTGCCCAACCCGCTCGGTCGGCTGGGCCCCGTTCTTCAGCCAGTACTCGGCGCGGCCCCGATCGACCCGCAGCCCGATCTCCCCGGCCTGGGCCTGGGGGTTATAGAAGCCGATCCGCTCGATGTAACGCCCGTCACGTGGCGAGCGGATGTCGGCGACGACGATCTGGTAGAAGGGGTGCTTCTTGGCACCACCGCGAGTCAAACGGATCGTGACCATGTGCTGTCCTGGCTAGAGACCATAGGCTACTCGGCCGAACCCCGCGCTTTGGGGCCCGCAACGAAACCCGGCAGTATACAGATCTCAGGGAAAAACGGAAGCACGATGACGGCCCAACGACCCCGAGGGCAGACCGGCGGATCAGCGATTCGGCGCGCCAAGGTCCCCGGGATGGTCCAGGTCGCGCAGCACCCCCGGATCCTGCACCGCGATGCGCCAAAGGGCCTCCGGGTGGTCCGAGAGCAGGGCGCGGGCACCCTGGTCCCCTTCGAGCGCCACGAGATCCGCATACCAGCGACGGGAGAACCCAACCGGGTGACCCCGGCGACCCCGGTGCTCCGGCGCCACCAGGGAGGCTTGGGCACGCAGCGCCGCGAGCAGCCGTCGAATGGTGCCAGGGTCCACCTCGGGCATGTCCCCCAGGGCCACGAGCCATGCATCCGCCGCCGGGGTAGCGGCCACGCCCCAGGCGAGGCTTCGCCCCATTCCGAGGTGCGCCTCGGGGCAGGCGCCGATGGCGATCCCGGGGATGCCCTCCAGGGCCTGCGCCACGGGACCCGCCGAATCTCGGACCACGCACAGGACCGGCACCCCACCCGCGAGCAGGTTGCGGGCAGACCGCACCACCAAGGGCTCGCCACCGAGGTCGGCCAGGAGCTTGTTGGCGCCGAAACGCCTGGAGGCCCCAGCCGCCAGCAGGATGGACTGGATCTGCATGGCGCCGGGCGCTCCCCGGGCCGCGCCCCCGGTCAGGCCCCGACCTGCTCCCGGACCAGGTCCGCCAGGCGATTGGCGAGACGCTGGACCTGGGATCCATCCACGCCCTCGACCATGACCCGCACCAGTGGCTCGGTTCCGGAGGGCCGCAGCAGAACCCGCCCACGCCCCGCCAGCTCCTGCTCCGCCAGGGAGACCGCGTCCTGAACCGCGGGCAGACTCAGAATTTCACGGCGCTCCTTGAGGCGCACATTCACCAGCACCTGGGGATAGTGCTCCACCTCGGAGCAGAGGGTGTCCAGGCTGGTGTCGAGCCGCTGGAGCGCGGCCAGGACCTGCAGGGCCGCCACGATCCCATCCCCGGTGGTGGTGCGGTCGCGGCAGATGATGTGGCCGGATGGCTCGCCCCCGAGGATCCCGTCCGTCTGTTTGAGATGGTCCATGATGTAGCGATCCCCGACCTGGGTGCGCACAAAGCCGATGCCCAACCGCCCCAGGGCATGCTCCAGCCCGAGATTGCTCATGAGGGTGCCCACCACCTCCCCCCGGAAGGTGCCCGCCTGCAGGCGGGAGCGGGCGATCACATAGAGGAGCTGGTCCCCGTCCACCAGCTCGCCCCGGGAGTCCACCATCAGCACCCGATCGCCGTCGCCATCGAAGGCGATGCCGAGGTCCGCGCCCTCCCGGACCACGGCCTGGCACAGCGCCTCGGGGCTCGTGGATCCCACCCCCCGGTTGATGTTGAGCCCGTCCGGAAGGTTTCCCATGGGGATCACCTCGGCGCCCAGCTCCTCGAAGACATAGGGGGCCGTGTTGTAGGTGGCCCCATTGGCGCAGTCGACCACCAACCGGAGACCGCGGAAGTTCATGGCCGCGGGGATGGTGCTCTTGCAGAACTCGATGTAGCGGCCGCTCGCGTCCTCGACCCGTTTGGCCTTGCCGAGTGAGCCCGCCTCCACCGTGGTCAGGGGCTTGTCCAGCTCCGCCTCGATGGCCAGCTCCACCGCATCGGGCAGCTTGTCGCCGTCCGCCGAGAGGAACTTGATGCCGTTGTCCTCATAGGGGTTGTGGGAGGCGGTGATGACGATGCCGGCGGAGGCCCGGAAGGTCCGGGTGAGATAGGCCACCCCCGGGGTAGACATGGGACCCAAGAGACGGATATTGACCCCGGCGGCCGCCAGCCCCGCCTCCAGGGCCGACTCGAACATGTAGCCGGAGATCCGCGTATCCTTTCCGATCAGGACCTTGCCTCCCCGGACCTTGCCGAGGACCCGGCCGGCCGCCCAGCCGAGCTTGAGCACGAAGTCGGGGCTGATGCTGGCCTCGCCGACCCGGCCGCGGATCCCGTCGGTTCCAAAGTATTTGCGCGTCATCGCGTCTCCTCCCCCGAAACAACCCCAACCGAGGCGTGACCCTCAAGCCCGCTCGGTCGCGAGGCGAACAGCCTCGATCACCTTCAGGGCATCCACCGTGGGGACCACGTCGTGGACCCGCAGGATCTGGGCCCCCCGCTCCACGGCGATCACAGCCGCCGCCAGGCTGGCGGATAGGCGCTCACCCACCCCTCGATCCGTGATGCTCCCCAGCATGGACTTGCGGGACAGGCCGACCAGGATGGGCAGGCCGATGCTCCTAAGCTCCGCCAAGCGCGCCAGCAGGGCAAGATTATGGTCGAGGGTCTTGCCGAAGCCGAAGCCCGGATCGACGATCAGCCGGCCTCGGGGGATGCCCGCGGCCACGCACGCGGCGACCCGATCCCCCAGAAAGCGGCGAACCTCCGTCACCACGTCACCGTAGCGGGGCGCGGTCTGCATCGAGCGCGGCTCGCCCTGCATGTGCATCAGGCAGATGGGGACACCGAGATCGCGCGCCGCCTCCATGGCCCCCGGGGCACCCAGGGCGCGCACATCGTTGATGAGGCCCGCCCCCGCGGCGACCGCCGCGCGCATTACCGCGGGTTTCGAGGTATCGACCGAGATGGGCACCGGGAGCTCGGCGGCAAGGATCCGGATCACCGGGATCACCCGTCCCAGCTCCTGCTCCAGGTCGGCGGGCGCAGCCCCGGGGCGGGTGGACTCCCCACCCACGTCGATCAGGTCCGCCCCGGCCTCCACCATGGCCCGCGCGTGACTCAGCGCCGCGTCCGGGTCAAAAAACTCACCCCCGTCGGAGAACGAATCGGGGGTGACGTTGAGTATCCCCATCACCCGCGGGCGCCCGAGATCGAGGACGCGACCGCCGCAATCGAGCTGCCACACGGGGACGGGTATCAGTCAGCGGGAGTCCTTGGGACTTCCATCGAAACGGGTCAATGCTCGCTTGCGGGGCGACCGAGATGGCCGTCGTCCGCGGCCGAGTCCCCCTCCGTGGTGCCGCCCGCGCGGCTGCCGCGACGTGCCCGGGCCGGCTCGTCCTCGCTCCAGTCTTTGGGTGGGCGCGGGGTGCGCCCGGACATGATGTCGTCGATTTGATCCGCGTCGATGGTCTCGTACTTCATCAGAGCGGCGGCCATGGCGTGGAGCTTGTCCATGTTGTCGGTGAGGAGCTGGCGGGCACGCTGGTAATTGCGCTCGATGAAGCGGCGGACCTCCTCGTCGATCAGGTGATTGGTCTCGTCCGAGACGCTCTTGTGCTGGGTCACCGAATGGCCGAGGAACACCTCCTGCTCCTCCTCGCTATAGGTCAGGGGCCCCAGGCGATCCGACAGGCCCCACTTGGTGACCATGCTGCGGGCGATATCGGTGGCCCGATGGATGTCGTTCTGGGCGCCCGTGGTGACGCTCTCGGCGCCGAAGATCAATTCCTCGGCGACGCGTCCGCCGAACAGGGCGGAGATGCTCGACTCCAGGCGTTGCTTGCTGTAGCTGAAGCGGTCGTCCTCGGGCAGGAAGAGGGTAACGCCCAGGGCCCGCCCTCGGGGAATGATGCTCACCTTGTGCACGGGGTCGTGCTCCGGGACCAGCCGCCCGACGATGGCATGACCGGACTCGTGGTAGGCGGTGAGCCGCTTCTCCTCATCCGACATGACCATGGAGCGACGTTCCGCGCCCATCATGATCTTGTCCTTGGCCTTCTCCATGTCCTCCATGTCCACCAGCTTCTTGTTGGCGCGGGCCGCGAAGAGGGCCGCCTCGTTCACCAGGTTGGCGAGGTCCGCCCCGGAGAAGCCAGGGGTCCCGCGGGCGATCACCGAGGCCTTCACATCGTCGGCCGCGGGGATCTTGCGCATGTGAACCTTGAGGATCTGCTCGCGCCCGCGCACGTCCGGAAGGGGCACGACGACCTGGCGGTCGAAGCGGCCAGGGCGGAGCAGGGCCGGATCCAGCACGTCGGGCCTGTTGGTGGCGGCGATGACGATGACCCCCTCGTTACCCTCGAAGCCGTCCATCTCCACCAGGAGCTGGTTCAGGGTCTGCTCCCGCTCGTCGTGCCCGCCGCCGAGACCGGCCCCGCGGTGGCGACCGACCGCGTCGATCTCGTCGATGAAGATGATGCAGGGGGCATGCTTCTTGGCCTGCTCGAACATGTCCCGCACCCGGGAGGCCCCTACACCCACGAACATCTCCACGAAGTCAGAGCCGGAGATGGTGAAGAAGGGGACCTTGGCCTCGCCGGCGATGGCGCGGGCAAGCAGGGTCTTGCCGGTACCCGGGGGACCGACCATGAGCACGCCCTTGGGGATCTTGCCGCCGAGCTTCTGGAACTTGGAGGGGTCCCGCAGGAAGTCCACCATCTCGGCGACCTCCTCCTTGGCCTCCTCGGCACCGGCCACGTCCTGGAAGGTGACCTTGACCTGGTCCTCCGAGAGCATGCGCGCCCGGCTCTTGCCGAAGGACATGGCCCCGCGACCACCCGCCCCGCCCTGCATCTGGCGCATGAAGAAGATCCAGAGCCCGATCAGGATGAAGAGCGGGAACCAGTTGATCAGGATCGTCATCAGGATCGACGGCTTGTCCGGGGGAGCCGCCTTGATGGTGACGTTGCTGTTGAGCAGGTCCGCCACCAGCCCGTCGTCGCCGGGACTGTAAGTGGTGAACTGCTGACCCGAGGCGCTCACCCCCTCGATGGTGCGGCCCTGGATGGTGACCTCCTTGACCTGGCCCTGGCGCACCTGCTCGATGAAGTCCGAGTAGTTGAGGCTGCGCGCCGGCGTGCGGGTGGTCGTGAAATTGTTGAAGACGGACATCAGCACGATGGCGATGACCACCCACAGGATCAGATTCTTCGCCATATCGCTCACGGCATCTGGCCTCTCGTTTGCCCGTGCCGATTGGCCGGCCTCGGGGCTCAATGGTGCGAAATTAGCACTATCGGGGGGGTGAAAAAAGGCAAAACATTGGAGAAGCGCCTGCTTTAGCCCCACAGCGCCGATTTGTGGTCCCGCGCCGGGGCCTCAAGGGGCCCGATCCCGGCGAAACCCCTTGGCGACCAGGTACAGCTCTCTGCTTTCCGGACGCGAGGACTTCGGCTTGCGACTGGACACCTGGGCAAAGCTCCCACGCAGCTCGCGTAGGTAGAGGTCGAAGCCCTCGCCTTGGAAAAGTTTGACCACCAGCCCGCCACCCGGTTTCAGCAGCTCCCGGGCGAGATCCAAGGCCAGCTCCGCCAGATAGAGAGACCTCGGCTGATCGACTGCCGAGGCGCCCGAGAGATTGGGTGCCATGTCGGAAAGGATGAGATCGACCAGGGCCCCGCCAAGCTCAGCTCGCAGCTCCGCCACCACCGCGTCCTCCCGAAAATCGCCCTGGAGCACACGCACCCCCGCAATGGGTTCCATGGCGAGCAGGTCGACCGCGAACACCTGGCCTTGGGCCCCGACCAGCCGGGCAGCGATCTGGGACCAGCCACCGGGCGCGGCACCCAGGTCCAGGACCCACATGCCGGGACGGATCAGACGGTCCTTCTCTTGGATCTCCAGGAGCTTGAAGGCAGCGCGGGAGCGCAGGCCTTGCTCCTGCGCAAGCCTCACGTAGGGATCGCTGAACTGTCGATCGAGCCAACGGCGGCTGGACTTGGTGCGGGACTTAGCGCGGGACATGGGATCCTAGGTGTTCCGATGGGAGGCCGGATCCTGTGCCACCGTCACTTCCCCAGGGCAACCGGCGTTCCGTCTGGGCAAGGGAGACTGGGCGTGCACGAGACAGGGCAGACACCCCTTCACCCCAGCATAGCCTGGAACGGACGCCGCCACGCGCCCGGAGCCCAGACCCCAGGCGAGGTGATCAGGTCTCGTGAACCCAAGGGAACCTGAAAATCCCGAGCAGGGCGCCCGCGACGAGCCCGCCAAAGATCCCGGCCAACAGGGCCTCTGGGAGCTGCCGGTAGACGGCCTCACTGGCGGCCTGCACCAGGGCACCCCCGTCCCCCAGAAAGGGGCCGGCCATCACCCAGACACTCCCGGCAGCCAGGCCGGCGAGCGATCCTGCAACCAGGGCCTCGACCCAGCTGCAGGGCACCAAGGCGAGGCTCATCCGTCGGGTCAGCGACAGCAGCGGGGCCACCGCTGCCACATAGAGCACACCGTTCACGCTGACCAGGAAGGCGACCACGGCAAAGGTCGAGAATGGCTCCGGGTGCAGGGGCTCGGCAATCGCCAGGATGGCGCCAACCAGGCCCCCCGTGGCGATCCCTACCAAGACCCTGGAAGGGACCTGGCGATCACAGCGAGCAGGGAAGGCGGGATGCAGCCCGATCAGGGCGGCAAGGACAGCGGCCGCCAAGGCGGCAGACTGAAACGACAGCAGATGAGGCCCAGCCAACAGGGACAGCACCCCAACCAGAAGGCCCACCCCGGTGCCCAGGAGCGCCACCTCACGCCCGGCATAGAGCACGGCACCGGCGCCTCCCGCCAAGGCCGCCGCGGCGACATGGGTGGCCCGTCCCACCCCCAGAAGGTCGAAGAGGCCCGAGAGACCGATGAAGAGCGGGGCGTAGATGAGTCCAATCAAGCCCCAGATAATGGCCCTGAGGAAGATCAGGCGGCGCCGGTGGTCGTCAAGGGCAGGCGGACCCGCACCCCGACCCATCGAAGGGTTGGGGGCGCCCTGTAAGTCTTGGCTGTCAGGCTTCATGGCCATGCGGCAGACGCCTTCGGGGGACAGCGAGGGGGGAAGTCGCGCCCCGCGCCACGTGAGGGCTCGTGCGGTCTCCGCATTCACCGCGGGCAAGCGGGGCACGCCCATCGAGGCGCGACGCGCGCAATGCAAAGCGGGGCCAAGCGGCCCCGCAGCTAGACCCTCGACAGGGTCCCGTCTGGGTCGAAGGGGCCCGCGTTCAGCCGGCCTTCAGCGTCCAGGATGCGCACCAGCCGTTCACATTGACCAGCTTGCCCGGGAACAGGCTGCAGCCGTGCCAATCACCAGCGCCCTGGTCCATCAGCAGGAACTGGCAGTTGGCGCAGTGCTGCTCCTCCGGGGGCTTGCCGGGGCGGGCGGCGGCGGCGCGGTCGGCCTGGGTGGCGTCCGCATGGTACTTGAGCGCGACGGCGGTCGGATCGTCCGCCGCGACGGCGTTGGCGGGGACCTCGGCGCGGGCGCTGCCCAGGCCGATCAGGTTCACGACGGGGACGGCGACGGCCGTGCCGATCATCAGCTTGACGGCATCACGACGGCTCTTGCTCATTGGCTTGTCGGACATGGCTCTAAGGCTCCTAAGTCTCAGGGGTGATGGTCGATACTGCCCCGGCCCTTCGCCGAGGACCGAGCGCCCATTCTGCAACATGAGGGCACAAAAGGCGAGCCGAAAGGCGCGCCCCCCAGGTCGACTTCACCGCAGGTAGGTCCCGGCGCCCACGAATCGGGCGTTCCAATAGGGGGTGCCGAAGCGCGCCAGGATCACCTTCCCCTTCGAGGTAGACGCATGCACGAAGCGCTCCTGATCCACCATCAACCCCACATGGTCCACCACGCCACCGCTACCGAAGAACACCATGTCTCCGGGGCGCAGGGCCTTGGGCTTCACCGGCCGCGCCCCCTGCCGTTGCTCCCGCGAGGTGCGGGGGATCTGCACACCCGCGGTGCGATGGGCGAAGTAGGTCAGGCCGCTGCAATCGAGCCCCTGCCCCGGCTGGTTGCCGCCGTAGCGGTACGGCGTCCCGATCTGTGACAAGGCGGCCGACACGACCTCCGCCCGCTGGCCACCGAGGCCGCCTTTGCCAGAACCGGCGCAGCCGCCGACCGAGAGGGCCACAATTGCCACCGCGCAGAGCTGCCAGATGCCCGCGGACCACTTCTTCACAGACAACCCCCAATTTCATTTTTAAGATTATGTTTGCATTAGTTTTAGATCCTCAGCTCTAATCTGTCAAAGGTGCTGCTGCCGAGTGACGCCAAAGGGTGGACCGTCGGGCTAGACTTGCGGCAGCCGCCATGCCTAGGAGCCGCCCCATGGCCTTTGTCCTCAAGTCGCGCCGAATCGGGCTCGAGGGAGCCTGCCATCTGGAGCTGGACCCGGACGGCGAGCGCCCCGACCGCTACCTGGTTCGCTTCTTCGGGCTCCATCAGGACCCCGCTGCGCGCGCCGCAACCCAGAGGGCCCGGGTGCGCCTGATGCTCGCCCAACTCCACGGCGAGGCCCCCTTCCCGAGCCCTCTACCGCACCGCGTCACGATCGGTTGGCTGGACCGGACCGGCTGGCACCCGGGACGCTCGCCACTCGCCGCCGCCCTCGCGGACATGGAGCCGGTACAACGGGCCATGCGCGAGCTCGCGGACGACCTGATGACGAGGGTGGCGCTGGTCGCCGCCGCGGCCGATCAAACCCGGCTGTCACCGGACCCGACGGGCTCGGACACCTGAGCGCGAGTCGAGAAGGCGGGCACTGCCCCATCCTTCAATGGTGACGGCTCGCGACCCGCCCCCGACAATTGATCGAACTTGGCAGCCGGCTTTACCGCGCCTTGACCAGCCCGTACAGTTCCGGGACCCATGACGTAGCACCGCGAGCGGGCGCACCTGACACCCGATGGTCGCGGGCCCTGAAGGAGAAACCAACTTGAGCACGACCAAGCACTGCCGACTCCTGATCTTAGGATCGGGTCCCGCCGGCTATACGGCCGCCGTTTATGCCGCCCGCGCCAACCTGAGCCCGGTCCTGGTGACCGGCCTGGAGCAAGGCGGCCAGCTCATGACCACCACCGACGTGGACAATTGGGCGGGGGACCCGGACGGCGTCCAGGGCCCGGAGCTGATGGAGCGGATGCGCCGTCATGCCGAGCGCTTTGAGACCGAGATCATCTTCGATCACATCCACACGGCGGACCTGAGCCAGCGCCCCTTTCGGCTCACCGGCGACTCGGCGGTCTACACCTGCGACGCCCTGATCATCGCCACCGGTGCCAGCGCCCGTTATCTGGGGCTGCCATCCGAGCAGGAGTTCCGCGGTCGCGGGGTCTCCGCCTGCGCCACCTGTGATGGTTTCTTCTACCGCGGCCAGAAGGTGGCGGTGATCGGCGGGGGCAATACCGCGGTGGAGGAGGCGCTCTACCTCTCCAACATCGCGTCCGAGGTGACCCTGGTCCACCGTCGGGATGCCCTGCGCGCCGAGAAGATCCTCCAGCGGCACCTGCTCGAGAAGGCCGAGCACGGCAACGTCCGGCTCGCCTGGAACAGCACCCTGGACGAGGTGCTGGGTGACCAGAGCGGTGTCACCGGCATCCGCGTCAAGAGCACCCTCGACGGGTCCACCCGGGACCTGGAGCTGCAGGGGGTCTTCATCGCCATCGGCCACCAGCCCAACACCCAGCTCTTCGAGAGGCAGTTGGACATGGCCGGGGGTTACATCAAGGTCAAGAGCGGGACCGAGGGCAACGCCACCGCGACCTCGGTGCCCGGTGTCTTCGCCGCGGGCGACGTTTCCGACCACGTCTACCGCCAGGCCATCACCTCCGCGGGCACCGGCTGCATGGCCGCCCTGGACGCAGAGAAATACCTCGACGCACTGGCCGCTCAGGGCCAGTAGGGCACCGCCGCGCGAGGCATCTCTCCCGATGCCTCGCGAGCCCCTGCGGACCCAAGCCTTGCCGGCAGCCATTTTGCTGGCGAGCCTGCGCCCGCATCTTTGCGCTGACCTGGTTCCCCGCCGCAGCGCCTATGCAGACCCTCAGCACCCATGCCGCCATCGCCGAGATCCCCGCGGCGGATTGGAACCGCCTGGTGGACCCGGACACCCCCTTCCTGCGCCACGAGTTTCTGGCCGCGATGGAACGCCACGGATGCGTGGGCGAGGCCCTCGGCTGGATACCACATCACCTGGCCTTGCGGGATCGGGACGGTGGACTCGTGGCGGCCGCCCCCTGCTACATCAAGCTCAATTCCTATGGGGAGCTCGTTTTCGACTGGGCCTGGGCCGACGCCTATCGACGCCACGGAATCCCCTACTATCCGAAGCTGGTGGTGGCCTCGCCCTATACCCCCGCGACCGGACCGCGACTCCTCGTGGGCCCGGAAGCGGATCGGCAAGGTCTCGGTCGCGCCCTGATCCAGGGGGCCGTCGCGGCGGCGGAGCGACTGGGCGTCTCCTCCCTGCATTGGCTCTTCACCACCGACGCGGAGACGGGGCTCCTGGAGGACCAGGGACACCTGCGGCGCCTCGGCTGCCAGTTCCACTGGAATAATGCGGGCTACGGTTCCTTCGACGATCTGCTCGGCACCTTCACAGCGGAGAAGCGGAAGAAGGTGAAACGGGAACGCCGACGGGTGGAGGAGTCAAGCCTCCGGCTGCGCCGGGTACCGGGCGACCAGGTGACAGAGCGGGAGTGGGGTCAGTTTCATCGGCTCTACCAGGACACCTTTGACCGCCACGGCGGTATCCCAACCCTGACTCTGCCGTTTTTCCGGGAGATCGGGGAGACCATGGGCCGCCAGATCCTGCTGGTGTTTGCCTACCATGGCCACGAGATGGTCGCGGCCGCCTTCAATCTCGTGGGCAACCGCTCCCTGTTTGGGCGCCACTGGGGCTGCGTCAAGGACTTTCACAGCCTGCATTTCGAGGCTTGCTACTATCAGGGCCTGGAGCACTGCATCGCTACCGGGCTGGCGCGCTTCGAGCCTGGGGCCCAAGGGGAACACAAGGTGAGCCGCGGCTTCCTGCCCACCCCGACCTGGTCCGCCCATTGGATCGCCGATGGGCGCTTCCGCCAGGCGATTGGTCGCTTCCTGGACCAAGAGACGCACGCCATGGTGGACTACCTGGAGGAGATGCGCCGCCACAGCCCCTACCGGGAGCCGCCCACTGGACCCGGCCGAATCCCGGCCTGACCCCATGATTCCCCTGTTGGCCGCCCAGGACCCCCACAGCTTTCCGTCGGTCGACCGAGCCCTGCGGCGACCCAATGGGCTGCTCGCCGCGGGCGGGGACCTGTCGCCGGAGCGATTGTTGAGCGCCTATCGGCGCGGCATCTTTCCCTGGTTCGGCGAGGGCGACCCCATCCTCTGGTGGTCCCCAGACCCACGCACCATCCTCCCCCCCAGCCAGATCCGAATCTCGCGAAGTCTGCGTAAGCGGCTGCGGCGTCGCCTGCTGGGGGTGACTATGGACCTTTCGTTCGGGGAGGTGATCCGGGCTTGCTCGGCCCCCCGGGACGCGGAGAGCGCTGGGACCTGGATCGTCCCCCCGATGATCCGGGCCTATGAGGCCCTGCACCGGCTCGGCTGGGCACATTCGGTTGAGGTGTGGCAGGGGGATCGGCTGGTAGGCGGGCTCTACGGCGTTGCCCTCGGCCGGGTGTTCTTCGGCGAGTCCATGTTCAGCCGAGTGGACGACGCGTCCAAGGTAGCGCTGGTCCACCTGTGTGAGCGGCTGCAGTCCTGGGACTTCGGGCTCATCGATTGCCAGATGCGCACCGACCACCTGATCAGCCTCGGTGCCCTGGAGGTGCCACGGCGGCAATTCGTCTCCCTGCTGGACCTTTACTGCGTACTCCCTGGACCCAGCGGATCCTGGGACCAAGGGTGCCTTCAGTTCCCCCAGGGCCCAGCGCCTGCGGCACGCGCGGAGGACGCGCCATGAGGCCCGGCGAGAAGGCCGGCCCCGGGCATCAGATCGCCCTCTATCTCACCGCCGAGCACCCCTGCTCCTACCTGGTGGGGCCGAGGGCACGCACTCTCTTTGTGGATCCCTTGGCGCGTCTGGATACCCGCGCCTACCAGGCCCTGGTGGACCAGGGCTTTCGCCGCAGCGGATCCCATGTCTATCGCCCTGCCTGCCAAGGCTGTGCCCAGTGCGTGCCGGTGCGCATCCCGGTGCAGGCCTTCCAGCCCGACCGCTCCCAGCGGCGCAACTGGGCGCGCAACGCCGCGCGCCTGCGGTTGGTGGACGCACCCGCCGCCTTCGACCCCGCCCACTTCGCCCTCTACCTGCGCTACCTGGCCAGCCGCCACCCGGACGGCAGCATGGCGGAGGACACCAGCGCCGAGAGCTACCGGCGCTTTCTGGTGGAGCCCTGGGGCGGGGAGACCCACTTCCTGGAGCTGCGGCTCGCAGACCGACTGGCGGGGGTGGCGGTGACCGACCGGCTGATGCGGGGGCTCTCCGCCGTCTACACCTTCTTCGACCCAGACCTCGCGGACCTGGCACCCGGAACCTTCGCGGTTCTGGCACAGATTCAGATCGCCAAGGGGCTGGGGCTGCCGTACCTCTACCTGGGCTACTGGATCGGCGCCTGCCGCAAGATGGCCTACAAGGACCGGTTCCGCCCCATCGAAGCCTGGGACGGCCAGGGCTGGCGACGCTTTGAGCGGGGTCAGGACCTCTCTTTCACCTGATGGGCCGATCCCGGCCGGTCCCGCGCCCCGCCGTCAGCCCCTGACCCTTGTGCTATACTCCCGGCCCCTTGCAAACGGAGCTGTCGTTTCAGTCCACCTGAGCCATGTCCAAAGACGATGTCATTCAAATGGAAGGGACGGTCACGGAGACCCTGCCCAACACCGTGTTCCGCGTTCAGCTAGAGAACGGCCACACCGTAACCGCCCACATCTCCGGCAAGATGCGCAAGCACTACATCCGCATCCTCACGGGCGACAAGGTCACCGTCGAGCTGACACCTTACGACCTCACCAAGGGCCGGATCGTCTACCGGGCCCGCTAGACCAACCCGGCCCCCCTCAGGTCCACGCCTGCCCTGCCGCCAGCCGTCGCGCCGGGCACACTCAGCCCCGGAAACAACGGCGCCCGCTCGCAGCGGGCGCCCAGACTCCAATCGATCCCGCTGTCAATGGACGGGTTTGCCCCCATCGATGGCGAATCCAAGATCATCACCGTCCACATGGACCCGGACGGATCCCCCGCCCACCAGGGCCCCAAACAGGAGCTCGTTCGCCAGGGGCTTCTTGATGTGATTTTGGATCACCCGGGCCATGGGGCGCGCCCCCATCTTGGGGTCATAGCCCTTCTCGGCGATCCAGGCCCGGGCGTCCGCGTCCACCGTCAGCGCCACCTTCTTGTCGGCGAGCTGCTGCTCCAGCTCGAAGATAAACTTGTCGACCACGCTCCTGATGGTCTCGGTGCCGAGTGAGGCGAACTGAACCACGGCGTCGAGGCGATTTCTGAACTCCGGGGTGAAGTAACGCTTGAGCGCCTCCAGGCCGTCCGTCGAGTGGTCCTGCTCCGAGAAGCCGATGGAGCGCCGGGCCGTCTCCTCGGCCCCCGCGTTGGTGGTCATCACGAGGACCACGTTGCGGAAGTCGGCCTTGCGACCGTTGTTGTCGGTCAGGGTCCCGTGGTCCATGACCTGCAGCAGCAGGTTGAAGACATCCGGGTGGGCCTTCTCGATCTCATCGAGCAACAGCACGGCATGGGGGTGCTTGTTCACCTCCTCGGTGAGGAGCCCCCCCTGATCGAACCCAACATAGCCCGGGGGTGCACCGATGAGGCGGGAGACCGTGTGGCGCTCCATGTACTCGGACATGTCGAAGCGGATCAGCTCCATGCCGAGGATTCGGGCGAGCTGGCGGGTCACCTCGGTCTTGCCCACCCCGGTGGGACCCGTGAACAGGAAGGATCCGATGGGCTTCTCCTCGTGCCCGAGGCCCGAGCGGTTCATGCGGATGGCGGAGGTCAGGGCGTCGATGGCCGCATCCTGGCCGTAGACCACCATCTTGAGGTCCCGGTCCAGGTTGCGCAGCGATTCCGTATCAGACACCGAGACCTTCTTGGGCGGGATGCGGGCGATCTTGGCCACGATCGCCTCCACGTCCACCACGTCGATGCGCTTCTTGCGCTTGGCCGGGCTCATGAGCTGGACGTTTGCCCCGGCCTCGTCGATGACGTCGATGGCCTTGTCGGGCAGGTGCCGGTCGTTGATATAGCGGGCCGAGAGCTCGGCCGCCGCCCGCAGGGCCGGGTTGGTGTAGGTCACCTGGTGGTGGGACTCGAAGCGGGACTTCAGACCTTTAAGGATCTCCACCGTCTCCTCGACGCTCGGCTCCTCGATGTCGATCTTCTGGAAGCGCCGGGCCAGGGCCCGATCCTTCTCGAAGATGCCCCGATACTCCTGATAGGTGGTGGAGCCGATGCAGCGCAGCTCACCCGAGGCGAGCACCGGCTTGATCAGGTTGGAGGCGTCCATCACCCCGCCGGAGGCGGAGCCGGCCCCGATGATGGTGTGGATCTCGTCGATGAAAAGGACCGCCTTGGGCTGGCGCTTGAGCTGGGCCAGCACCGCCTTGAGCCGCTTCTCGAAGTCACCCCGGTACTTGGTGCCCGCGACCAGGCCGCCCAGGTCCAGGGCATAGATGACGGCGTCGCGCAGGATCTCAGGCACCTCCTTGTCCACGATCTTCTTGGCGAGCCCCTCGGCGATGGCGGTCTTGCCCACGCCCGCCTCACCCACGAACAACGGGTTGTTCTTACGCCGGCGGCACAGGATCTGGATGGTGCGCTCCACCTCGGCGGCGCGGCCGATGAGCGGGTCGATCCGGCCCTGACGGGCCATCTCGTTGAGATTGGTGGCGAAGCTCTCGAGTGGACTGCCGCCCTCCTTCTCCTCGCCCCGGGGCTCCTCCCCCTCCCCGTGGATCTCGTCCTCCGGGTTCTCCCCCGGGACCTTGGAGATGCCATGGGAGATGTAGTTGACGACGTCGAGCCGGGTGATGTCCTGCTGATTGAGCAGGTAAACGGCCTGGGAGTCCTGCTCGCTGAAGAGGGCCACCAGGACATTGGCGCCGGTCACCTCCTTCTTGCCCGCGGACTGGACATGGAAGACCGCTCGCTGCAGCACCCGCTGGAAGCCCAGGGTCGGCTGGGTGTCCCGCTCCTCGTTGGGCGGGATCAGGGGGGTGGTCTCGTCGATGAAGGCGGTGACCTCCCGCCGCAGTCGATCGGAGTCCGCACCGCAGGCGCGCAAGACCTTGGCTGCGGCCGGATTATCCAGCAGCGAGAGCAGCATGTGCTCCACGGTCATGTATTCGTGGTGCTTTTCCCGTGCCTCCTTGAAGGCGCGGTTCAGGGTGAACTCCAGCTCTTTACTTAG
>JBLMWY010000216.1:0-26048 GCA_050257475.1 Bdellovibrio bacteriovorus | reverse complement strand
CTCCGCGACGAACGGCGTTTTCTCCCCAGGCATTCCCATTGGACCACTACCTGCCAGTCGCACCTCAAACCGCACCCGCCAGGAGCCACCGTGGACCCCAGCAACCCGTATCGCCAACCCCACTCTGATCTCACCCAGGCCCACGCGGGCGGGACCGACCAAACCAGCCCCTTCTCCCCCGCCGGGCGCTTCGGACGCTTGAGCTACATCGCCTGGGGCATCCTGCTCTCGGTCGTGGTGCAGGTCGTTGAGCTCGCCGTCGGCGGAAGGGCGCTGCTGGACCCGACGCTCGACGCCACCGGACACCCTCTCCCACCGGACCTCTCGCCTCTGACCATCGGGTTGATCGCCGTGGTGGCCCTCGCCGCCCTCGTGCTTGGCGTCCTATTCATGATCCGCCGTCTCCACGACCTCGACGGCTCAGGCTGGTGGGCCCTCCTAGCCCTGATCCCGCTGGTGAACCTGTTGTTCTTCCTCTTCCTCCTACTGAAGGCGGGCACCCCCGGGCCCAACCGTTACGGTCCGCAGCGCGAGACCCCCGGTTGGGAGAAGGTCGTTGGCGGAATCGGCATCGCGCTCATGGTCGTTGCCCTGATCGGCGTTCTCGCCGCCATCCTGATACCGGCCCTCACCGGGCACGCCCCCGTCGTTTCATAGGGCGAGTCGTTGGCGGCTGAACCCTGCGATGGGTCGCCGCCAGTCGCCCAGGCTAGGTTTAGCCGCACGCGGCGTGTGTGTTCGGACAGTCACCGGCGGTCGGGATGGCGCGTGTGGCGGGGCTTGGGGCGGAGCGCCGAACCGTCCGCTTCGCCTTCGCCTATACTGAAGTCGAGCCCCGCAGAGAGAGATCGGCAACGCCTCGGCGAAGTAACGAGGCACCCGAGATGCCTCTCCAAGGCGGAGGGCAAGCCAGGGTACCGGCGAGCAACCCCGAAAGGCCCTGGCCCCCTGTCCGCCATGCGGGGTGCCCAATCAGAGCAGTCTGCGCGGACCCGGATTGGCCCGCGCCAAAGGAGCGAGGGAAGCGGGATGGCTTTCCCGCGCGGGGGATGGGCGAGGGGCCGGTGAGGCCAATACAGCACCCGATGCACCCTCACCCAGCGTCCCGCGAGGCGGGTTTCCCCGCGCGGGGCAACCCTTGAGAGAAGGGCCGCCAGTCGTGCGGCCTTTTTCTTTGATGAGGCCAGAAACCGAAGCCCATCACCCCGCCCCCTTGGCCACCCGGCCCCTCCGCACGACCATTCCCTTCACGACCGGGGTCCCCAGCCACGACGATGACCCGGCGGAACTCTGCCGCTGGGGCGCCGGGTGACGGCCCGCTCGATGTGCGACGGCTCGCAGGTGCGGGCTGGGCCTTCGGTCCCCCCTTTACATCCGCCCGCCATGCGCGGAAAGTGGCCGCGCACCACGATCAGCACGGTCATCACCCTGAGGACAGGCATCACCCATGGCGGAAGAGCAAGCGGGGGGGCGGCCCCTGGATGACGAGGCCCTGCTCCAGCAGCAGTTTCGGCGCGCGCTGAGCTCCTTCGAGGGGATCATACTCAGCCAGATCGATATTAAGAACCGGCTCGGGGATCGGCTCAACTACAGCATCCAGGCCGGCATCATCATCCTGGGTGCCATCGCCCTCTCGATCCTGGTGCTGCTGCTGACCTTGAGCTCCCAGATCAACCGCATCTCGGGGGTGGTGGCCAGCATGAACGCCCACTTCAGCCATGTGTCGCTGCAGATGCACGAGATCCGGGGGCTCATGGACTCCATGGAGGCCCGCGCCGCCCTGATGGCGGAGATGGACCGGCAGACCGGCGCCATGGACCAGGAGATGACCGCGATCGCGTCCGATATGAACCGGATGCGCGAGAGCGTCCAGGGGATCAACGCCCATGTGGCCGGTGTACGCAACAGCGTGGCCAACATGTCGGGGAGCATTGAGGTGATGAACAACGAGGTGCGCATCATGGGCCAGGAGATGATCCACATGTCCAAGCCGGCGCGCACCATGAACAAGATGTTTCCCTTTCCCTGAGGAGCAGGACCATGGCCGAAGACCCGCGCCGTGCCGTGGTGGAGGTGATCGCGCGACTCGGTCGCGAGACCCAGCTCCACATCGACGAGCGCTACCGTCACTTCCGAATCACCGACGCGGTCATCCTGGGCATCTCCCTGCTGCTGGTGATCCTGGCCGTCTTCAACGTCTACTACGTGCGCATTCTGTACAAGGACCTGGACGGTATCGTGAACAACATGGACGCCATGTACGCCCATCTGCGGGATGTGGACGCCGACATGTCCATCATCGCGCAGACCATGGAGTCCTTCGATGGGCATACCGCCCACATGGAGGCCATCAACACCCACATGGCGTCGCTGGCGCGCACCCTGCCGAGCGTTCGCGCCGACATGCGCCAGATCACCAACGACACATCCAACATCCAGCAGAGCATGGACCTGGTGGCCCGCGGCATGGTGATCATCGATCAGCGGGTGCACCTGATGACGGGCAGCGTGGCGGTGATGCGGGAGAACGTGGGTCAGTTCGCGCGCCCCATGGGCAGCATGATGCCCTTCATGCCCTGAGCCGGGCCGGGACCGGGATGTGACCGGGATGTGATGGCCCCCACCCAGGGGGCCGAGACCGCCCTAGCGGTGGGTTAGCGCCTGGTCCGCGTCGCTTGGCGCCGCGCCTACCGCCGGGGGGAGGGCATTAGCGGGGAAGGGCCCCCGGAAGTGGGTGGCGGTGAACACCTCGAGTGCCGCGCCCTCGCGCCAGCCGTCCACCGGAAGCCCGGCCTTGAGGGCGAGCTGGGAGAGGGTGGTCTCCAGGTCCCAGCCCATACGGACCGCGACCTCCGGCAGGTACAGCCCATAGTGATCCCCCTTGCGCAAGGTGATGCCGTGCGCGCCGAGTCGGATGCCCTCGGGCGAGGCGATCGGCTCGGGCGGGGAGAGGACGTTGACCTCGAGCTCCAGGGCGCCCAGTTCCTCCAAGCTCAGGGGCCGAAAGCGGTGATCGTTGCGGGCGGCCTGGTAGGCGCTCTGCAGGACAGCCCCGTAGAGCGGCAAGTCGTTGGCCACATGCCCGATGCAGCCCCGCAGTCCCTCCGGGCTCCAGAGGGTGACGAAGGCGCCGGCGGGGGCCTCGAGGGCCGGCGGGAGTCCCGCCAGGGCATCCCGAAGCTCGCCCTCCAGGGTCTCGGATTGGCCTAGGACCGCCGCCTTCACCCCGAGGACGGCGATACCGTGCAGCCGTTCCAGCTCTGAAGCGGTCAGCACCTGCGTGGGGGTCGCCTCGCCCCCTTCCCCCGGGATCGCCGAGCGGGCCCTGGGCATCCTGACCGCCAGGGCCGCATAGCTCACGGAGGTGCGCCAATCACCGGTCAGCTCACCGCTGGTGGCATAGGCGACCTGCTCCACCCGAGCATCGGCGGGCAGCAGGTGGAGCAGCAGGGCCAGCGGGCGGTAGCCGCAGATGGTGATCCCGGTGCGCGCCTGGTACTCCAGGAGACCCGGGCCGTCCCGGGCGCGGAGGCGATCGATGGCCCCGGCATCCAGGGCCCGAATCCGCGCCGGCACCTGAGCATCCGGCGGGAAGGGGAGATAGCCGAAGCGGGCACCGTAGTGGGTGAAGTCGCTGGAGACCACCGCCAGGGTGGCCTCGTCGACCAGTGGCCGCAGCAGCTCCGCCGCCTCCGGGTAATCTTCGGGATCAAGCCGGCCCACCAGGATCGGCACCAGGGCCCAGCCGGGCGCCAGGGCCCGCTGCAGGAAGGGCAGCTCGATCTCGATGGCGTGCTCGGGTCCGTGGGCCCGCGGGTCCGCCCTCACCAGAGACGACTGGCGGAGCCGGGCCACCGCCTCGCGATCCAGCGGGACCTGACCCAGGGGCGTGGCATAGGCGTCCACGTCGGCGATGGAGAGCCCCGGAAAGTCGCCGTGGTGGGAGGGGGCGAGCACCAGCACCCGCCGGTAGGTCTGGCCGCGCACCAATGCGAAGGCGGCGGCCGCGGTAGGGCCGCTGTAGAGATAGCCAGCGTGGGGGACTACCAGGGCGCGGATGCCCTCGACCGGCGACCCGGTGCCGGACCCGGACCGGGCCTCCGCCAGGTAACCGTCCACCCGCTGGGCCAGATCGTCCGGCTCGGCCGGGTACCAGGTGCCAGCGAGGGCGCTCGGGCGCACCCGGTCCTGGGCGAGCCCTGGCAGGGCCGCGAGACCCAGAGACAGCAGCAGGACCGGGAACAGCGTCAGGGCCGTCCACCCGCCTTGGCGCGCCATAACCGCCTTGCCTCAGCCGGCGAGGTCGTGGGGACGGTAGAAGTCCGCCTCCCGGAGGCTCGGCTCCCGTGGCTGAGGCGCGCGGCGGGGGGCCACAGGCGGGACCAGCCCCAGGATCCCCAGCCCGCCCAGCACCTTGAGCAGCCGGCGGCGCTGCCGCATCGCGATGGTCTTACCCTCGACCTCGGTCTTCATTGCCATACCCCCGGAATCATGTGATTGCAGGTTGGACAGCGGCCATCCGCCGTCAGTCGGTTCTCGGTGATCAGGAACCCCAAGCGCCGGATCAGCAGGGTGCCGTCGTCGGGGCAGTAGGTTGAATTGCCCTCGTGCCCCAGCACGTTACCCACGTAGACGAAGCGCAGGCCCGCGTCCAGGGCCTCCCGGCGGGCCCGGTCCAGGGTCTCACCCGGGGTAGGGGGCAGATTGCGCAGGCGGTACTGGGGCTGGAAGCGGCTGAAATGCAACGGCGTGTCCGGCCCCAGCTCATCGCGGATCCAGCGGGCCATGCGCCGGATCAGGGCCAGGTCGTCGTTGAGCGTCGGGATCACCAGGTTGGTTACCTCGAGCCACACCCCCTCCTCCCTGAGGGTCGCCAGGGCGTCCAGCACCGGCTTCAGGCTTGCCCCGTTGATGCGGCGATAGAAGCCATCGTCGAAGGCCTTGAGGTCCGCATTGGCAGCGTCCAGGACCCGGCACAGGCGCCGCAGGGGCTTGCGGTTGATGTAGGCGGCGGTGATGAAGCAATTGGTGAGTCCAGCCTCATGGGCCAGCACGCCGCTGTCGTAGCAATACTCGTAGAAGACGATGGGGTCAGAGTATGTATAGGCGATGCTGCGGCAGCCCTCCTCCTGGGCGGTCCGCACCAGCTCGGCCGGGTCCAGGCGGTAGATCTCCTCCATCTCCTCGCCGCCGCGCTGGGAGAGCTGCCAGTTCTGGCAGTTGAGACAGTGCAGGTTGCAGCCGGCGGTGGCGATGGAGAAGACCGAACTGCCGGGATGGAAGTGGTAGAGGGGCTTTTTCTCCATGGGGTCGATATGGATAGCGGAGGGCCGACCGTAGGTGGTCGCCCGGAGCTTACCTCCCAGGTTCACCCGCACGCGGCAGTCTCCCGCCGCGCCCTCGGGGATGGTGCAGCCGCGCGGACAGAGCTCGCAGGTAACGGCGCTCATCCCAGCTCTGGCCTCTGGTGCGCGGCAAACGGAAAAAGGGCTGGCGGATGCGACGGACGCAATGACCCCCGTGCCCGCCGAGCCCGGGGCCTGGAGAGCCGGGTGCCAACATCCAGTGTCCATTCGCGTTCATTCGCGCTCATGCGTGGACCCATACCTTTTTCTGGCTCATGGCCGATCGCCGGGACCTCGCCCCGTCGCTTCGCCGCCCATCGCCGGCCTATACCAATCCGCTTCCCGCTCCCGCAGATCCCCGCTCTCGATGCGCCGCTCCAGGGCCGTCCGGTCGAGGGTCCGCCAACCGCCCGCCGGCTTCACCAGGCCCTCCAGGCCGCTCGCCAGGTGCAGGGTGATCAGGAGCCCCGTCAGGCCAAGCAGCCCGAGGAACCTCAGCTCCCGCCGATGAAGGTGCCTCAAAAGCCGGGTCACAGGGTCACAGAAGCCGAGCTGCCAACACCTTTAACTTAGACGATCGCCGTCTCCCCGGCGTTCATTCCGATCGTTCATTCCGATGCCGCCGGCGACCCGCGCGGGCGCTTGCCCTGCCCCTGGTGGCGAAGCTGGGTATCCGCGCCGGTCAGGCAGCGCCCGCAACGGATGCAGTCCAGGTCGAACTCGCCCCGTACCCCCAGGTCGCAGTGCTCGAAGCGGCGCCGGGGGGCCAGTCGCTGCAGCCAGGCGAGCTTGTTCCCTAGGGCGAGCAAGGCCCCCAGGGGACAGAAATAGCGACACCAAATGCGCACATAGACGAGGGAGCCCAGCAGGACCAGCACCACCAGGGCGCCCATCCAGCCCCCCTGCAAGACAAAGACCCGACCACCGAAGGCGTGCTGCATGGGGTTGAAGGAGGCCCAAAGCGCCTCGCCACTCACCCACACCGCAATCAGCATCAGCGCGAGGAGCAGGTACTTGGTAAAACGCGCCCGCTGCTCCAGGGTCCGATCCGGATAGGAGCGCAACCCCAGCCGGCGGCCAAGCCGTGACAAGAGCTCCTGCAGGGCGCCGAAGGGGCACAGATAGCCGCACCACAGGGGGCCGAGCAGCAGGGTGGTCAGCCCCACGAACCCGAGCAGCAGCCAGCGCTGGGGGTTCTCCCCTGGGGTCGCCACCTGGCCCAGGCTGAGGTTCACCAGGTCCACCTCGGTGACCAGGGTGTTGAGCCAGACCCCCAGGACTCCAATGGCCGCCACCTGGATCCCAAGCCGGGCGCCCTCGCTCCCGGACAGATGGACCGGGATTACGGCCGCCAGGAGCAGCAGGGTGACCCAGAAGGCCGCGTCCAGCCGGGTTCCGGTCGGTCCCGGCAGGGCGGGAACGGACTCCCCGAAGGCCGCCTCGGATACCCGGGCCGCGGCCCTGTTGATCGACTCCAGGGCAGCCCGGCTGGTCACCGTGGCCCCGCTGAGCCCATCCACCCGCTCCAGGGTCAGGGGTCCCTGTCGCAGGTCGGCTCCGGCAAGACCCTGGAGCCAGGCGTCGATGCCGGCGATGTAGGCGGGGGTCTCGTGGGATTCCAGGTGACGCACCCCCCGCAGGGTGCCCTGCCGGTCCACCACCAGGAGCAGATTCAGTGGGCCCGCGAAGCCCCGTACCTCAGGGGCGGCGGCCAGGCTGGCGAGTGAGGCGGTCTCAGGCCGGGATGCGACATCGCCTCCCCCACCGCCGGTCTCGCCCGCGGCAAAGCCCAGGTAGTAAGGGAAGGGCGACTCCATCGGCTCGAATCGCTGCGAGCCGCTCAGCTCCGCCAGAGCGGGCGCATCGAAATGCAGCCGGGGCCCCGGTGCCGCGCCCCGCTCGAGCAGGGTCCAGCCATAGATGAGGAGCACCGTGTAGAGCAGACCCCAGCCGAGCCTGGGCCAGGGAAAAGACGGCAGGGCCCGCTGCTGCGGCTTCGCCAAGGAGTCCGGCGCGAGGCGACCCGCGAGCAGTGGTACCAGGGCGATCACCACCAGGACCGCCAGGACCCGGCTGGTCGCCTCCACCCCGAGGAGTGGCACCAGGAGGGCCCCGGTGACCAGGCCGCCCAGGGCGCCGCCGAGATTGTCCGCCGCGGCGGTCACGCCGCCGCTGCCCATGATCTCCGGGCGGAACCTGTGGGTGAGGTCCACGCCTAGGGGGAAGCCGATCCCGGTGAGCAGCCCAAGCCCCAAGGACAGGGTCAGATAGCCCGCCTCCTGCAGGCCCGAGGCCCCAGACCCCAGGGCACCACCCAGATAGCCGAGTGCCCAGGGCAGGGCCAGCATCGCGGCCGCGACCAGCGTCAGAACCCAGGTCAGCGCCGCCGCGGGCCGCCCCCGGCGGGCGATGCGGCTGCCGAGGCCCGCCCCCAGGGCCAGTCCGGTCATGAAAAGCCCGTTGAGCAGGGCCACGCGCTCGAACACCAGACCGAGCTGGGACTGATAGCTGAAGAGCAGGGTGAGCTGGGCGGCCATGGAGACCAGCCCCAGGCCGACCAGGGCGAAGAGGGCCCCGTCCCGCAGCAGGGCGGGTCGCTGGAAGCCTTTCAGGCCCGAGCGCAGCAACCACAGCAGGACCAGCAGCAAGGGGGGAAGCAGGTAGGGCCAGGGACCCAGGTCCCGTAGGCGTCCCAGCCAGTCCACCAGGGCAGAGCCGCTGAACTTGCCCCATAGGACCATGTTCAGGTAGTAGCTCACCGGCCGCTGGTCGGTGTTCAGCTCGACCGGCGCCTGGCCCAGGTGATTACGGGCGTAGGCCACCTCTTGGGCGGGCAGGAGGTTGTGGAAGGCCCCGGCGGGCAAGTCGTGGTGGGCCAGGGGGATCGCCCGGTAGCGGCGCTCAAGCTCCGCCGGATCTTCGCTGAGGCGCCCCTGGGCAGGGGAGGCGCAGAAGACCTGGGGATCCCCGGGGACCAGGGCGATCTGGGCAAAGACCGACCCCAGGGTGTGATAGATGGACCCGGCGTAGCCGCCGACCTCTTGGCCCAGATAATTGGAGGCGGCGCTCACCTGGGTGCAGAAGACCCCGTCCGGGGCCAGGTGGTCGCGCACCCGGAGGTAGAAATCGCGGGTAAAGTAGCGATTGCTGGCGGCGCTCGAGGGCGCCGCCTGGAGCGCCAGCACCAGATCGTAGCGCACATCCTCCGTCAGCCGGTTGAGGTAGCGCCGGCCATCCTGGAGGACCAGGCGCAGGCGCGGATCCCCTAGGGCGGCCTGGCCCTCGGGGGGAAGAAAGGGACGCACCCGCTCCAGGGCCCGGGCATCCTCCTCCACCAGATCGATCCGCTCCACGGGGTAACGCAGCAGCTCCGCCGGCAACCCACCCGCCAAGCCGCCGAACAACAAGACCCGCCGCGCGCCTGGTGCCTGGCTTGCGAAGTAAGCCCCCTGCTGGAGCGTCTCCCGCGGCAGGGGAAAGCTCTCGCGGATCTGACCGTCGCCGACAATGGAGAGCTGCGCGCCGAGGCGCGCCACCGCCACGTGGCCATAGCGGGTCTCCGCCGAATCCAGGAGCTCCAGCCCGGGCTGCAGATTGGCGAAACGCAGGACCTCCAGGGCGCGCTCCAGCCGAGCGCCCGCCGGCGACAGGACCAGGACCAGCCCCGCCGCCGCCAGGGACAGGGCGACCAAGGCCAAGGGGCGGGAGCGGGGGACCAGGGACCAGGCGGTCAGCCCCAGGGCCAGGGTGACGAGCCCCAGGGTCTGAACGAGCCCGAGCCATTGGATGAGGACGAAGGTGAAGACGACCCCCCCGGCCAGGGCCCCCAGGGCATCCGCCACATAGAGCCGGGCGACCAGGCCCACGGCCGCCGGCCCTCCCTCGCCCACGGCGTCGCGCAAGGCCCGGCAGCCCAAGGGGAAGCTCAGGCCCAGAACCAGACCACTGGGTGCCGTGACCAGGAACAGGGACAGAAAGAGCTGGCCCAGGGGCACGAACTCGCTCGCCGAGACCTCCAGAAGACCCCGCGCGGAGCGCAGGGCCAGGATCTGCAGGAGCAGGATCAGCGGGAGCGCGGCCACCAGGACGCCGAGGCTCCCCAAGGGCGCCCGGACCCAGGGCCGTCCGCGCAGGCGCACCGCGGCCACCGACCCCGCCGCCAACCAGAACAGCCAGCTCCCGTAGAAGGCGCCGAGGCTGATCTCGTTGCCATAGAAGACCACCAGGCCCTCCCGGATCAGGAGCGCCTGGACCACCTGGGAGTAGGCCCCCAGGACCAGCAGTGCGATGAAGATCCGATGTCGCAGCGGCACTGGCGCTTGGCCGGCTGGCGTGGTGAGCAGAAGGAGGCGCGTGCCGCTTGGCCCTTCGCCCCTGGATCAATACTAGCCCTAGATGGGCGGCCCCGGGCCCGCGTCGCGTCAATCGAGCCGCAAGGGCGCCGAGCGGCCGCCCGCCCGGAAGGCCCGGTAATCCTCCAGCACCAGGGCGTGGTCGAAGGCCAGCGCGGCGGGCAGCCGGTCGAGGTCGAACACCGCCAGGTTAAGGGCATCATCCAGCGCCCGCGGCTCCCCTTCGGCCTCGGCCACGTAGACGGCCGTGACCGTGTGTCCGCGCGGGTCCCGGGCCGGATCCGAGTAGAGGCCGAGCAGGGCCCTTAGGGTCACCCGCAGCCCTGTCTCCTCCCGGGCCTCCCGCACGGCGGCCTGCTCGATCCGCTCCCCCAGGTCGACGAAGCCGCCGGGGATGGCCCAACCATGGGGGGGATTACGCCGTTCGATCAGCACGATGGGCCGGCCCGGGCGGTCCCTGAGCTCGATGATGGCGTCGGCGGCAATCAAGGGGGTCTGGGGTCGGCTCACGGGATGGCTCCTCGGATATCGGTCGCCGCGCCACCCTCGAGGACGGCGGCAGGAACAGCTGATCGGCCCCTCGGATGTTACCCCATGGGGCGTGCGGGGCAGCGGGCGGATGGAGCCGACCCGGTGACCCGAGGCACCACGAGCCCGAGCGGGCCCTGAGGGGCTTGCCTGTCGCCCGCCGGCTGCTAAGGTCGGCAGCGGGATCGGGATCGCGGTAACCTGGAAGCCCCGGACCTGTCGTACGCAATGACGCCATGGACAACGCCGACTTCACCAACCTGCTGGGGCGAAGGATCGCCCTAGGGCTCTTCCTGGGGGGGCTCCTGGTGGTCAGCTACCAGGTCCTGCACCTGTTTCTGGTGCCGGTGGCGTGGGCGGTCATCCTGGTCTATGTGACCTGGCCCCTGCACCGAAGGCTGGGGCGCTGGATTGGCCGCCGCCCGGGCATCACGGCGACCCTGATGACCCTCTTCCTCACCCTGGCGTTCGGGCTGCCGCTCCTCGGTGCCGCCGTTATGCTGCGGGCCGAGGTGCCCGCCGCCCACCAGACCCTGGTGGTGTTCCTGTCGGGGGGAGCGGACGCCCTGCCGCCGGAGGTGGCCCGCGTCCCTTGGCTAGGGCCAGAGATCGAGCGTCTGCTGGAGCTCTCCGCCGAGGACCCTGCGGCCCTGCGCGCCCAGGTCCTGGAGTGGCTCAAACCCTGGGCGGAGGCCTCCCTCAAGGTCCTGGGGGACATCGGACTGACGGCCTTCAAGTTCGCGTTCGCGCTCCTCACCGCCTTCTTCCTGTACCGGGATGGCGAACCCCTGCTCGCCCAGGCGGGGCGGCTCTTCCACGGACTCCTGGGTCCGCGGGCGGGGCAGTACCTCAAGGCCATGGGAGACACCACCCAGGCGGTGCTCTATGGGCTGGTGCTCACCGCTCTGCTGCAGGGTGCCTTGGCGGGGATCGGCTACTGGGCGGCGGGGGTCCAGGCCCCGGTCCTCCTCGGGGGGGTGACCGCTGTCTTCGCCCTGGTCCCCTTTGGCACACCGGTGGTCTGGGGCCTGGTCAGCCTCTGGCTCTTTCTCTCGGGCGACACCTGGGCGGGGGCGGGCCTGGCGGCCTGGGGCGCCATCGTGGTCAGCCAGATCGACAATCTGTTCCGGCCCTTGGTCATCAGCAGCGCGACCCGGATCCCCTACATCCTGGTGCTGTTTGGGGTGCTGGGAGGGATCGCGGCCTTCGGCCTTTTGGGTCTGTTCCTGGGGCCCATTGTCATCGCCGTGCTGCTTGCGGTCTGGCGGGAATGGGTCCATGTCCATGCGCCACCTGAGACGACACCGGATAATCCCGGCGAGAGCCAACTGGAGGAACCGCGCCCATGACGACACTCCCGGACCCTGAGGAGCAGATCCGCCGCGTCCACGCCAGCTTCATCCGGCAGGTGGTGGAGACCTGCCAGGGACCCGAGCGGCGACCGGCGTTCGAGCAGCTTGTAAGCGCCGCGGAGCAGCAGGGCTGGACTGACCTGGCGAGGGCCCTGCGCCGGATCGCGGGCGGCGACCGCTCGCTCGGGGTGCTCAGGGGCCTCGACGAGGAGGACCGGGTGATCGCCGAGTCTGTCCTGCGGGGTCTCCAGGACCCCGCCACCCTGCCGGACCCGTCGCGCGAACAGGACCCGAGCCTCGCGGCACCGGGCCTGGCCCATATGATCCACGCCGCCCGCACCAGCCCCGAGGCCCTGATGCTGGTGGGCAACATGGCGGATCAGATGAGCCGGGCGGGGGGAGGCCTGGCGCGCCTCGCGGCGGTGATCCGCCCCCTGATCGACGGGGAGCGGGACCCGGAGCGCCTGTGCCGCGGCATGGACGCCCAGGGCAGCCAGTTGGTGCTCGACATCCTGCGGGAGCTCGGCCAGCTCGAGGCCCATTGAGGCGACGCCTCGGGGGATGCAGGGGTCGAGCTTGCGGGGTTGGCCCGGCGGGCGGATCTGGATGGGCGGGTTTGGATGGACTGGCGGAGAGGGAGGGATTCGAACCCTCGATAGGCTATTAACCTATACACACTTTCCAGGCGTGCTCCTTAAGCCACTCGGACACCTCTCCGGGTTGCCTTCCCAGGCCGACCGCTCCGTGGATGGGCCTTTCCCTAGGACCGCGAGCCGGCAACAATACAGGAACCCGCGCGGGCTTTCAAACCAACCGTCGCCTGTTTCGCCGCCGAAACCCACTCTCCAGCGCCTCAGCCAATCCAAGATCCGACGCCAGCGCCAGCATGGCCCCTGCCACACCCTTAGCCCGGACCACCTCCGCGGAGCTGGCGGACCGCCATCGGCTCTACGAGCTGGCCGTTCAAAGCCCGGAGGCCGAGATCGACTTCGTGGACCACACCTACCGGGTGCTGCGCGGCCGCAGCGCGCGATGGCTGCGCGAGGACTTCTGCGGGACCGCGGCCGTCGCCTGCGCCTGGGTGCGCCGGCGCCGAACCAATCATGCCCTGGCGGTGGACCTGGACCCGGAGGTGCTGGCGTGGGGGCAGCGGCACAACGGCGGTGTCCTGACGCCGGGGCAGCGCCGGCGCCTGCAGCTCCTGGAGCAGGACGTCCTGGCGGTGCGCTCCCGGCCCATGGACATCATCCTGGCCCTCAACTTCAGCTACTGGTTGCTGTGCGGCCGCCAACCCCTGCGAGACTATTTCGCGCAGGTGCGCGCCGCCCTCGCCAGCGACGGTGTCTTCTTCCTGGACGCCTATGGCGGTTACGACTCCTACCGGGTGATGACCGAAGAGCGTCCGCTCGAAGACCCGGATCTGGGCCCCTTCACCTACATCTGGGATCAGGCCGCCTACGACCCGGTGAGCGGGCACCTGGTCTGCCACATCCATTTCGCCTTCCCCGACGGGTCCCGGCTGGAGCGCGCCTTCAGCTATGAGTGGCGGCTCTGGTCCCTGCCGGAGATCCAGGAGCTGTTGGCGGAGGCCGGATTCTCCCGGGTCCGGGTCTATTGGCAGGGCTGGGACGCGGACGGTCACCCGGACGGCCGCTTCGTCCCGGTAGAGCGGGGTGAGCCGGATGCGGGCTGGATCGCCTACCTGACGGCGGAGCCCTAGACCCCCAGCCCTCCCCCAGGCTGGGGAAGGCCCGCCCGGGGATGCCCATTGCGCGCCCAGTATCGAAGGGCACCCAGGGTGATGGCGAAGGTGAGCAGACCACCGGCAATCCAGAGCCCGGCGCTCAGGGGATCGCGACCAAAGGTAGCGGACTGATAGAAGAGGGTGGCGGCGAGATAGGCAACGCCGGTGGTCCAGAGCGCCACGAACACCGCCCAGGGGGCGCCGGCCTCGCGCACGATGGCGCCGATGGTGGCCACGCAGGGGAAGTAGAGGAGCACGAACAGCAGATAGGCGAAGGCCCCGGCCTGCCCGTCGAAGCGCTCCGCCATGGCCCCGAAGGTGTCCGCCCGCACCCCCTGCTCGGCCGCCGCGGCCTGCAGGTCCGCGAGCTCCCCCACCCGCAGACCCAGCGGATCCGTGAGGCGGGCACCGAGCTCCGCGAGGTTGTCCGCCACCGAGGTCAGGGCCCGACCCAGGTCCCGGCCGAGATCGAAGGGCTCGTGCTCCAGCGCCGTCCCCTCCTCCGCGGCGAGGCGCCCGTAAAGGGTGTCGAGGGTGCCAACGATCACCTCCTTGGCCAGGATCCCGGAGAAGACCCCCAGCACCGCCGGCCAGTTGTCCTCCTCGATCCCCATGGGGGCGAAGAGCGGCGTGGCGGTGCGGCTGGTTGCCGCCAGGATGGACTGGTCGCTGTTCTGATCTCCGAAACTCCCGTCGGTCCCGATGCTCCCCAGGAGGTGCAAGGCCAGCACCATCACGACGATCACCCGGCCCGCCTCCCGCAGGAACAGGCGCACCCGGTCCCAGGTGCGCAGCAGCACCCCCTTAAGGGTCGGGAGATGATAGGGGGGGAGCTCCATCAGGAGCCCCGAGCTCTCGCCCCGTAACAGGGTGTGCTTCATGGCGAGCCCGGTGAGGATGGCCACGGTGATGCCGGTGAGATAGAGCACGAAGACCAGGTCCTGGCCAGAGCGGGGGAAGAAGGCGGCGGCGAACAACGCATAGACCGGAAGCCGAGCGCCGCAGGACATGAAGGGGTTCATCAGGATGGTGAGCTTGCGCTCGCGCTCGCTCTCCAGGGTGCGGGTGGCCATCACCGCCGGGACGTTGCAGCCGAAGCCCACGATCAGGGGCACGAAGGCCTTCCCGGGCAGCCCGATGGAGCGCATGAAGCGGTCCATGACGAAAGCGGCGCGGGCCATGTAGCCGCTGTCCTCCAGGGCGGAGAGGGCGATGTAGAGGCTGCCGATGATGGGGATGAAGGTCGCCACCACCTTCACGCCCCCGCCAATGCCCTCGGCCAGCACCGAGCGCAGCCAGTCCGGGGTGCCCAGGGCGCCCAGCAGGGCCCCCAGCCCGTCCACAAACAAGGCTTGACCGCCGAGATCGAAGTGGTCGATGAAGGCCCCGCCAATGTTCATGGTGAACATGAACATCAGGTAGATCGCGAGCAGAAAGAGCGGGATGCCCCAAAGGCGGCTCAGCACCACCCGATCGATGCGGTCCGAGAGGGTCCGCCCCGCCCGGCCCCGCTCCCGCACCACCCGGTCCGCCAGCCCATGGGCGTGGCCGAAGCGGGTGTCGGCGATATGCAGGTCTGCATCCTCCCCCGTCCGGTTGGCGATCTGCTCCCGCCAATGGGCCGCCAGGGCCAGCAGCTCCGGGCCCGCGGAGCGCTCCGCCGTGGGGTCCGATTCTAGTAGCTTCAGCGCCAGCCAGCCGGCATTGCCGTCACCTACGTGGGTGGCGAGCCGCGGGGCCAGCCCCGCCACCGCCTCCTCCACGCAGTCCCCGTGACCCAGGGGGGTGCCCGCGGGCTCGCGCCGGTCGGCCGTCGCGAGGATGCGCGCCTGCAGCTCCGTGAGGCCCTCCTTGGTGACCGCGACCAGCGGGGCGACGGGGCAGCCGAGCTCTCGGGCCAAACCCTCGGCGTCGATTTGGACGCCTCGCCGGCGGGCCACGTCCATCATGTTGAGCGCCACCACCATGGGCACCCGCATCTCGAGGAGCTGGACCGTCAGGTAGAGGTTGCGCTCCAGGTTGGTGGCATCCAGGACATTGACGATGAGCTGGGCGTCGCGGCTCAGCAGATAGTCCCGGGTCACCAGCTCGTCCAGGGAGCCGGCGTCGAGTGAATAGATGCCGGGTAGGTCGATGACCCGGATGGGCCGCCCATCCAGCTCCAGGGTCCCTTCCTTGCGCTCCACCGTAACCCCGGGCCAGTTGCCGGTCTGCTGACGAATGCCGGTAAGGGCATTGAACAGGGCGGACTTGCCGCAGTTGGGATTGCCTGCAAGCGCGATGGTCAGGGGCGAATCTGGGTTGGGGGGGCGCGCAGACATCGAAGTAGCCTTTGGGAGAGGTTGGGGCAACGGGACCAATTTCCGATGGGGCGGGCCCGCAACGCCTTCAATCCTGAGGGATGGCGCCCTCCCCGTCCATGCCTGATGACCCCAAAGGCACCACGAAGATCTTTTCGACGACCCCGCCGCCCAGGGCCACCCGGGTGGCCCCCACCGAGACCACCACGCCACCGCCGCGCCGGTGCAGCATCTCCACCTCGCTGCCAACCCGCAGTCCCAGGCCCTGGAGCCGATGGGCGAGCTGACGCCCCCCGCGGATCTCGGCGATGCGGCCGCGGGCACCCAAGGCGAGATCGGAGAGGGGGCACATGCTGATCGATGTAATCCAGTAGCGGCGGCTCAGGCGAGCGACCATCAAAATTCCTCAGGTGAAACAGCGGATGAGTCGACTCGGGGCGGCCGAGTCCAGATCAAGTCACCGGTTCCTGGCAGGCCGTTGCCGTATTGGCGTTCATTCGCAGACCTGTTCCGACCTGACGCTCGCCCCTGCCGAAGTTGAGCCCTCGCTCAACGGGTGTCAAAGCGTAGGAACTCCATGCTGAATTGACCGCGCCCCTGGGTCAGGCTCCTCAGGGTCGTGGTGTAGCCAAGCAGGGACTCCAGGGGCGCCTCGGCACGGATCTCCGCGGTTCCGTCCGGATTGCCCGCGGCCCCCACACCGGTCTCCGTGATGAGAGCGGCGCGGGACTGAAGATCCCCCAGGACGACGCCCAGATTGGCCTCGGGCACCACCACCTCCAGGTCCATGACCGGCTTCATGAGGGCCGGGGCGGCGGCGTCCATGGCCTTGCGCAGGGCCTTGGCGGCAGCGGCGGCCAGGGCCTCGGGGGTGGAGCCGGCACCGAAAAGTTCCGCCTCCCGAACCTGGACGGCGAGGTCCAGCACCGCCCCGCCCTGCAGGGGCCCGGATTGGAGCGCGCCGCGCACCCCGAGGTCGATGGCACGGCGTTGCTCCTCGGTGAGCTGCGCGCCCTCAGGCGACACCCGGGGCGACACCTCCACCCGCACCCCAGCGCCCCGTGCCAGGGGCTCAACCGCCAGCGCGACCCGGGCCATCAGGTCCGGGTGCTTTCCATCCGGGACCGGCGGGGGGGCGAAGAAGGCATCCGCGGTGGCGGCGCGCCCGATGGTCTCGCGCACGGCCACCGCGGGGCGCCCGCTGCGGGCCTGGACCCCGAACTCGCGCTCCAGGCGCTCCAGCACCATCTGCAGGTGCAGCTCGCCCATACCCTTGAGCAGTCGCTGCCCCGTCTCCGGGTCCTCCTCGACCTTGAGGGTCGGGTCCTCCTGGGTGACCTTGTCCAGCACCTCCAGGAGCTTCTCCTCCTCGGTCCCCGCCGCCGGCTCAATGGCCAGCCCGAGCACCGGGGCCCGGGCCTCGATGCGCTCCAAGGCGAGGAGGTGGCCGGGCGCGCACAGGGTATCGCCAGTGGTGGCGAAGCGCAGCCCCGCGAGCAGGACGATCTGGCCCGCCTCGGCGTGGTCGAGCTTGGTCTTCTTACCCGCGTCCACCTCGAACAACCGCGCCACCTGCTCGCGCCTCGCCTGACCGTCCGCCCCGAGCAGCTCGACTGGATCTCCCGGTTTGAGACCACTGCGGTAGATCCGCGCGAAGACATGCCGGCGCCCGTCCCAGAGCTGCACCTTGAACGCCAGGGCCACCAGGGGCCCCTCGCCTCCCAGCACCACCTCCTCGGTGCTGCCGTCAGGGCGGCGCCCCAGGGCCGGCGGACGGTCCAAGGGCGCCGGAAGGAAGTCCACCACCCCATCGAGTAGGGGCTGGACCCCCAGGTTGCGTAGGGCGCTGCCGCCATAGCAGGGAAAGATCCGACCCGCCAGGGTGCCCCGGCGGATGGCGGCGCGCAGCAGTCCGGGCTCCGGTGCCTCACCGGCGAGAACCCGGTCGGCAATCGCCTCATCCCACTCCGCCGCCGCCAGGCCCAAGGCCTCCCGATCCTCGGCGAGCTGGTCCCAGAGCTGAGCAGGACAGGGCGCGACCTCCAGCCGCTCGCCCTGCTCCCCCATGAAACGAATCAGGGTTCGATCGATCAAATGGACGACCCCGTCCCCCTCGGGCAGCGGCACCGTGATGGGGACAGGCTCGGCCCGCAGGCGCCGCCTGATGGCGGCCAGGGCCCGGTGGAAGTCCGCCCCGGGGCGATCCATCTTGTTGATAAAGAAGAGCGCGGGCAGGCTGAAACGGGAGCGCTGGCGCCACACGGTCTCGGTCTGGGGCTCGACCCCGCGCACCGCGTCAAGGACCAGGATGCAACCGTCCTGCACCCGCATGGCCCGCTCCACCTCGATGGTGAAGTCTACGTGGCCTGGGGTGTCGACCAGCTGAATCAGATGGTCGCACCAGGGAGCCTTGGTGACGGCGGAGGTAATGGTGATGCCGTGACGCTGCTCCTCCGCCAGGTAGTCCATGTGGGCGGCGCCCTCGTGGACCTCCCCGATCTTGTAGGAGGCACCGGTGTAGAAAAGGATGCGCTCGGTCAGGGTGGTCTTACCCGCATCCACGTGGGCCGCGACCCCGATGGTGCGAACATGCGACAATCGCGCAGGCTTTTTCATTGAACTGTAAACGAAACGGGTAATAGCGATGAGACGATACGAGACGAGCTTAGTAGGCGTTCGGTCGGGCGCGAGCCGCCGGGGCGGGGTGGCGTGCGCCCTGGCGGTGGGTGTCGCGCTGGGCCTCGGGGCGCCGGGCGCCGCCTTTGCCGAGACCTTCCGGCTGGCCCATCCGGGCGATAGCGTGATCGGCTCGCCCTTCTATGTAAAGACGCGTCACAAGGACACCTTGCTGGACTTCGCGCGCCAGAATAACCAGGGCTACGACGACATGAACAGGGCCAACCCCAAGGTGGACATGTGGCTCCCGGGGGAGGGCTCTGAGGCCCTGATCCCCAGCTTCTGGGTGCTGCCCAACGCCGCGCGCACCGGGATTGTGCTCAATCGCGCCGAGAAGCGGCTCTACTACTTCCCGCCTGATGATCCCGATCGGATCGATACCTATGCCGTCAGCGTGGGCAAGGACGGCTGGGAGACGCCGCTCGGTACCTACAGCATCATCGAGAAGAAGAAGGACCCCACCTGGACCCCACCAGAGTCGGTGCGCAAGTCCCACGCCGAGTACGGCGACATCCTGCCCGACGTGGTGCCGGCAGGGCCGGACAATCCGCTGGGCCAGTACGCCATGCGGCTCAGCAACCCCAGCTACCTGATCCACGGAACCAACAAGCCCTGGGGCATGGGCCTGCCGGTGAGCTCCGGCTGCATTCGGATGCAGCCCGAAGGGATCGAGGACCTGTTCGGCAAGGTGGAGACGGGGACTCAGGTGGCCATCGTGGACCAACCCTACAAGCTCGGCTGGCTCGGGGACGACCTCTATCTGGAGGTCCACATCGACAGGGAGGAGAAGCGGCAGTCGCCCCGTTCCGTGATCCCGGAGTCGGTGGCAAACGCGGAGGGGCTGGAGATCGACTGGAAGGCGGTAGAGCGGGCGGTGGCGGAGAACACCGGCCTCCCACAGCTCGTGGGAAGCCGGCGCAGCTCAGCCGAAAGGCTTCACTTGGACATGATCTTCTGATACATGCGGTCCAGACGCTCGGTGTTGGCGTCGCAGCAGGCCTGGGCGCTCTTGGCAGCGTCCATGGCCTGCTGGGCCATGTCACGAGCGGTCTGGTCGGTGGCGCAACCGCCGAGCAGGGAGGCACTCAGCAGGGCAGCGGCGGACAGGGAAGCGAGCTTGACGATCTTGGTCATTGGAAAATCTCCGTAGGTTGAGCCGTTAGGCCCTATTTTTATAACACACTGTTGGGGTTTTTCCGAATCTCAAATGACCCGACCAAGAACCCTGGTTTGGGTCTGAGCCAAGTATTGAGCGGAATCCGGAAACCTGCAACGGCCGGATGACACGTAATCTGACCGATCGGGTCGGATCCGGCGCGAAAGATTGCGGCAAACCGGGCAGGACATCAAGGCCCCGAGGGACAGATGGGTCAATAAACCCGAAATGTCGCGCCTCTGCCACAGCGGCCCTTCCGTGCCCTCCAGCACCGAGGGTCCCGGCAGCCGCCTGGGCTCAGATGCCTTCGCTCCCGGCCGCCATCGATCTTAATCTCGACAGACCCCAGCGAGACACCTCCGCGGAATCATTAAGGCACATGCAACGCTACTCCGGCCGCGCCCCCCTTGATCCCTCCCCCGACCGCGCCGAGGGGCCCTTCCGCTGCGACGGCTATCTGGCCCAAGGGGAGATCCGAGACGCCCAAGGGCACGCCCTCCCACTCGCCGAGCTGCCCCCCTTCCTGCGCGCCCTGCTGGTCACCGACGGCACCGTGACCAAGATCCTGGAGGCGTATTTCTGGGAGCCGGTGGCGGTGGATACGCTGGAGCAGCGCTTTGAGACCGCGCAGGCTCCGGTCCCCTGGATCGCCCTGGAACGAGGGGGCCACTGTCTGATTCGCGACGCCCGGCTGCGCGGCCTGCACAGCGGACGGCACTTCGCGGAGGCCTTCTCGCTGATCCGCACCGAGCTGATCCCCGCGGACTTCCGCCGCCGCCTGATCGACCGCGAGATCGGGATCGGGGCCCTGATCCGGGACAGCGGACTGGAGAGCTACCGCGAAGTCCTCGACGTGGGCCTGGAGGATGAGCCAGGCCCGCTGGGGTCGGTCTATCGCACCTACCGCATCGTCATCGGTCGGCATCCGGTCATCCTGATCACCGAGTATTTCCCCCTCCACCTCTACGTTGGGGCCTGAGCCTGGTGCTTGGGCAACCTGGGGTAGCGCCGACCTTTTGCGCCTCGCGTGCCGGCCAAGGATCGCCCCAAGCGTCTGCCCTACCCGATCCTGGCACCGCGTGCCTACACGAAGGTCGCGCCGATGGGGCTGCGCGCTCCCCCGCTATCGGGGTGGGGACCCGGGTGAGGAAAACGACCGTGGCGCCCGCGGCTTACGTCTTTGGGAGCAACCCGGGCGCCTGGGTCGTCAGGGCGGTGTCACGGAACTGGAGGGCCGCGAGCCGGGCATAGAGGCCGCCCTGCCCCATCAGACCCTCATGGTCGCCGCTCGCCACCACTCGACCCTGATCGAGGACCAGGATACGGTCCATTTTCCGCACGGTGGCCAGGCGATGGGCGATGACGATGGTGGTGCGTCCTTCCATCAGGCCTTCGAGCGCCTGCTGGACCAGTCGCTCACTCTCGGCGTCCAGGGAGCTGGTGGCCTCGTCGAGAAGCAGGAGGGTCGGATTCCTCAGGATGGCCCGGGCGATGGCGATGCGCTGGCGTTGCCCCCCGGAAAGCCGGACCCCGCGCTCCCCGAGGAAGGAGTCGAACCCCTGCGGCAAGCGGTCCAGGAACTCGCTCGCGTGGGCCAGCCGCGCCGCGCGCCGCACCGCGTCGTCGTCCGCGCCCTCCAGACCGTAGCGGATGTTCTCCCAGGCATCGGCACCGAAGATCACAGGGTCCTGGGGCACGCTGGCGATATGCCGACGCAGCTCGGCCGGGTCCAGGTCCCTCAGATCGACACCGTCGAATCGGATCGACCCCGCCTGGGGATCGTAGAAACGCAGCAAGAGCTGGAGCAGGGTGGTCTTTCCCGCCCCGGAGGGTCCGACCAGAGCGACCCGCTCGCCCGGGCGGATCTCCAGGTCCAGGTCCTGCAGCACCGGGGTCTCCGCCCGGGTGGGGTAGGCGAAGCGTAGCCCCTCGATGCGGATGTGGCCCCGCACCGGACGCGCCAAGGGCTGCGGGCGCGCCGGGGCGCGGATCCGGGCCTCAGCGCTCAACAGCTCCACCAGCCGCTCGCTCGCCCCGGCGCCCCGTAGCAGCTCCCCGAGGATCTCGCTCAGGTTGCCCACCGACCCTGCCACCAGCAGGGCATAAAACAGGAAGGCCGAGAGTTCGCCGCCGCTTAGTCGCCCGGCCAGGACCTCGTGCCCGCCGACCCACAGCACCAGACCGATCCCCCCGAAGGTGACAGACACCCCGACCGCGGCCAGGGTGGCGCCGAGCCAGGCCCGGCGCAGGGCCGTCTCAAACGCCGCCTCCACCCGCTCCCGGTTGCGGGCCTGGTCCAACGGCTCGTGGCCAAAGGCCTGGACGGTGCGGATGGCATGGAGGACCTCGTCGACGAAGGCCCCAAGATCGGCGATCCGGTCTTGGCTCTGGCGAGACAGGCGGCGCAGGCGCCCGCCGATGAGCCACAGAGGCAGCAGGAGCAGCGGGGTGCCGAGCAGGACCAACCCGGTCAGGCGCGGACTGGTGAGCCCGAGCATGAGCACCCCACCCAGGGCCAGCAAGGAGCTGCGCAGGGCGTTCGCGAGGGTGGATCCCACCACCACCTGGAGGATGGCCGTGTCGGCCGTCAGCCGGGAGATGATCTCGCCCGTCCTGGCGGTCTCGAAGAACCCCATGTCAAGGCCGATCACCCGGTCGAAGACCAGCCGGCGCAAGTCCGCGATGACCCGCTCGCCGATCCAGGCCAGCAGGTAGGAGCGCGCCAGGATAGCCAGGACGAGGACCGCGACCACCGCGAGGAAGAGCCCCAGCGACCGGGCCAGCGCCGCCGGGTCACCGGCCTTGAGTCCGGTGTCCACCACGATCCGGATAACCTGGCCGAAGGCGAGCAGGGCGCCGGCCGCGACCAGCAGGGCGAGCGTCGCCCCCAAAAGCCGACCAAGGTAGGGACGCACCAGGGCGAGCAGGCGCAGCAAGGGTCGCAGGTCCCGGGATTGGGGACGGCGCGAATCAATCGGCGGGGCGCGACGCATGGGGCCTCCGTACGCGGTGGGCTTGGGGTACTAGCCCCCGAGTCCCGCTGCGATTATGCCCGGGGCGACCTGGCCGCGCGCGGGTCAGGGCATGGGCCAGGCGGCAGCGGTGATCCGGCCCTCGGGGGCAGAGGATCCAGGGCCATCTCTTGGGAGACGCTGACGGGGCGAGCGAATCAGCGCCCTGGGGTCGTCGACATCGATCTCGATCCAGGCACGAGCGAGGGCCTCATGCTGACCCGGCCTCCCCACGCGCTCCCCTTGGGCTAGGCGGCGGGAGTCGAGCCACAGGCCATCAGGGCCTGGCGGTAGCGATTGCAGCGGTCCAGGAACTCCCGGGTGCTCTTGGGCATGGGTACCCGGGCACGCACGATGTGGGTGACCAGGTCGGTCCCCTCACGCAGCAGGCGCGTGCCCTCCAGGGCCTCGCGGATGGAGGAGGCATCCGGGACGAGGGGCAGTTGAGGCTGGATGTTGCACAGCCGCTCCCGAGCGACCACATACTGAGGCCAGACCTCGAAGATCGCTGGATCCGTGCGCAGAATCTCGCACTTGCGCTTGGCCGCCCGAATCAGCTCGTCGACCGGGGGCCCCACGTCCGTGATCTGGGTGCTCACCGAGAAGGCGTCCTTGAGCCCCGCGCCGATGCGCTCGATGTCGCGCATAGTCATGGCGATCTTGATGTAGCGGCTCTCGTAAAAGGACTCGATCGGGATGGAGAAGGCCTTGAATGGCTCCCCCCAGAGCTCATCGATCCCCTCGTCCCCGCCCCGGTGCCGCACCATCTTGCCGAGGTCCAGAGCCTCCATCAGGCACTGGCCACACTCCCGCATCAGGGTATTGTCCGGGGTGATGGTGACCCCCGCGCTCTGCAGATCCACCAGGCACGTGAAGATGTCGGCGGCCCGGTTGAACAGGGCCCCGGCCAGCATGGCCCCGTTGACCCGCTTGCGCTCGATGTCGGTCTCCGCCTGATAGGCGGCACGGGCCGCCTCGAGCTTAAACCCCGGGATGTTGATGCCGTATTCGACATGGTTGAAGAGTCGCCGGGTCAGGGCCTGGATCAGGCGCTTGCGGGTCTCCAGGGCGTCCGGCGGCGGGTCGTAGTGCTTGATCCAGTAGCCGTCGTAATAGACGCGCAGCTCCCCGTCGATCTCGCGCCGGGTGCCGTTGGCGGGGGTCTCGGACATGCCGTGGCTCGGGCCTCCGGAATTCTGTGGATGGCGGCAGTGTATCCGAGCACGGCCGCACCCACCCCGCTGGCTCGCCATTGGGGCTAGAATTCAGGCCGATCACCATCGGAGGGGACGGCCAGAATGATAAGCAGAGATCGATTCACCGCGGTCGTGATGACCTTGATCGTCTGGGGGCTCTCCGGCGGAGTCTTCGGGGCCCTGTTCGCCGGTCTCTACGGGATCCTGTCCACCCTGGGGTTCGGCGGCTGGCAGCCGCCGCTGGTGGCCACGGCCGCGGCGGCGGTGACCACGACGGCACTGTACAGCGCCATGCCAGTGGCCTTGGTGGGGGCCATGGCGGGGGTGCTGGCCTCCATTGGGGCCCTGATTCTGATGGGGCAGAACCTGGCCCTCTCCTCCATGGCCGCGGCCGGTGGTGTCGCCGGCGTGGTGGCGGGGACCTTCTATGCCTGGATGGCGCAGAGTGGCGGCCGCCCCTTAGCGGAGGCCATCACAGGGCTGTTGGCGGGCCTCGTGGCCGGCTTGGTCCTGGCCTCGGTGGTGACGCTGGTCGGGCACCAAATGGAGACCCTGACCTTGGCCGCCGGCGCGGTGGCCCTGGTCGGCACCCTATTCCAGGTTTCGGACCGCTGGATCGTGGACCATATCGCCGCCTTGCTGCCCGGGGGCCTGTCCGCGGCCCTGGTGGCCGGACTCATCGCGATCCTGGTGGCATCGAGCATCTGGGTGCTGGGGGGGACCGGCGCCTACGCCCTCGCCGGCACCGCCGGGGATGCCCTGGGGCAGGTCCGTCACGAGATCGGGCCAGGCTTCATCGGCGGACTGCTCGGCGGCGCCGTGACCGGTCTGATCCTGGAGCTCCTGGGCTTCCGCCTAGAGGAGCACGCCTGAGCACCGGCCCTGGGGGCTCGTCCACCGGAGCCCCATCCACCTACAAATCGAACGAGTAGACCCCGTGATTGAGACCCTGTTCTGCATCACCATCGGCATCCTCATCGGCTGGAACCTGCCCCAACCCGGCTGGGCCAAGGACCTCCAGGACAAGGTGGTGGATTACCTGCGCAATCTGACGCGGCGATCCGGCTAAGGACTGGGGCCTGCGGGCGGCGACGAGCCATTCGTTGTCACCCGAAGACTGGACGGCTAGCATCGAACCGGACCATCGGCGTCAACCAGGACCCGATGGCCTGGACCTGGTCCGCGGATTGCCTGAGCCCAGGTGCCGGCCCGTGAAGCGATGGACCGGTCCAACCCCATCGTGACCCCAGGAGCGTTGTCCGGGCGCTCGGCCAGGGTCTCCCCATAGCCGCTGGAGGGCTATCCATGAACGACGCCCCACCTCTCCCCTTGAAGCCCAATGCCGTCCAGGGTCGGCCGCCGGCCACCTTGATCCTCGAGGGTCAGCACTACGATCTCCCCGTCGTCGAGGGCAGCGAGGGCGAAAGGGCCATCGACGTCCGTAGCCTCCGGGAGCGCACCGGCCACATCACCCTGGATCCTGGCTACGGCAACACCGGGAGCTGCGAGAGCGCCATCACCTATATCGACGGGGAGCAGGGCATCCTGCGCTATCGCGGCATCCCTATCGAGCAGTTCGTCGACAGCCCCACGTTCATTGAGGTGGCCTGGCTGCTCATCTGCGGCACCTTGCCCACCCAGGCGGAGTACGACGCCTTCTCCGCGGACCTGACCCGCTTCGCCAACATCGACGAGGGGATGAAGCACCAGTTTGAGGGCTTCCCCCGCACGGCGCCCCCCATGGCCATCCTCTCGGCCATGATCAACGCCCTCTCCTGCTTCCATCCCGAGCTCCACGAGCTGGAGGACGCGACCCAGTTTCGCCATGCGGCGGCGCGGCTCATCAGTAAGATCCGCACCATTGCCGCCTATGCCTTCCGCCACTCCCGAGGGCTGCCCTACATCTACCCAGACCCGGCCCTGCGTTATGTGCCGAACTTTCTGCACATGATGTTCTCACAGCCCTACAAGCAATATATCTGCCCCGATCTGGTGCGAAAGGCACTCAACCTGATCCTGATCTTGCACGCGGACCACGAGCAGAACTGCTCCACCTCCACGGTCCGCATGGTGGGCTCCAGCGGGGCCAACTTGTTCGCCTCGTGCGCCGCCGGGGTTTGCGCCCTCTGGGGCCCCCTGCACGGTGGGGCCAACGTGGAGGTGCTGACCATGTTGGAAGAGATCCACCAGGGCAATCTGACCCCGGAGGACTATGTCCGGCTCGCCAAGGCCAAGGACAGCAAGGTGCGCCTCATGGGCTTCGGCCATCGGGTCTACAAGAACTTCGACCCCCGGGCCCAGATGCTGGCCAAGGTCGCGGAGGGGTTGGTGCCCCAACTCTGCGGCAACGACCCCCTGCTGGAGATCGCCCGGCGCCTGGAGGCGATC